>CAIKRN010000318.1 GCA_903829855.1 uncultured Opitutia bacterium | reverse complement strand
GTCATCGAGACCGAACTCATCCTCGCCGACATCCAATCCGCCGAACAGCAACTCGACCGGAATCAGAAGAAGGTCCGGAGCCAAGATAAGGATGCGATCGCCAACGTCGACCTACTGGGTCGCCTCGTCAAGCACCTGAACGAAAACCTCCCCGCTTCTTCCATCGAAGTCAGCGACGATGATCGCGCCCGCCTGAAGACCTACAATCTGCTGTCCTTTAAAAAGGTGCTGTATGCCTGCAATGTCTCCGAAGCCGACCTCGCGGACCCTTCCAAGAATCAGCACGTCGCCAACGTACGTGCGCACATCGCCAAGCAGCATGGCTGCGAATCCGTCGTGATCTGTGCTCAAGTCGAAGCCGAACTCTGTGATCTTTCGCCCGCGGAAGCCACTGAGTTCCTCCAAGCACTGGGCGTAACTGACTCGGGCGTATCCGACCTGATCCGCGGTGCTTACAAACTCCTCGGCCTGGCCACTTACTTCACCGCCGGAGAAAAAGAAGTCCGGGCCTGGACCTTCCGTCACGGCATGGCTGCCCCGCAGTGTGCCGCCGTCATCCATACCGACTTCGAAAAAGGCTTCGTGAAAGCCGAAATTGTTTCCTACGAAGACCTCTTGAAATACGGTTCGGTTTCAGCCGCGCGGGACGCCGGCCGCTATCGTCTGGAAGGCAAATCCTACCTCTTCAAGGATGGTGACGTGGCCCTCTTCCGTTTTACGGACTAATCGGCCTTAAACCTAGGTCTTATGAGACCGTAAAGGACACCCTAGGGGTGTCCTTTCGCTTTACCTTTGTCGAAGCCGGGGCAACCATCGGGATCAAACCCTGTCCCACCTCCATGCGCCCCCTCTTTCTGCTCTCGGCCACGCTGCTTTTCATCGGATGCAAACCAGCGCCCAAGGTGACCCAATATGAAGTAAAGTCAGAGGCTGTTGCCCCTGCCACGGCCCCAGCGGCCGCCGTCGCCGCCGCGCCGAGCGCCCCGGCCGCCGTCCCCATGGCCGCCCCGGCCTCCATGAAAGCCGAAGCTGCCGGCTTCGATGCTCCGAAATGGGGCAAGCTGCCGGCCGGGTGGACCGTCGGACCGGAGAACGCCATGCGCAAGGCGACTTGGATTGTGGCTGGGCCCAATGGATCGAAGGCTGAAGTCGCCGTGACGGTCTTCCCGGGTAGTGTCGGTGGCTTGACCGCCAATGTAAATCGCTGGCGTGGTCAGATCGGGCTCCCTCCAGCCAGCTCGGAAGAAGTCGCTGCCTCCGCCAAGCCAGCGAAAGTCGGCAACATTGCCAGCCAACGCTTCACCCTCGTCTCCGAAGACGGCAAGAAAGCCCTCGAGGCCGTCATGACGCCCAAAGACGGTGCCACCTGGTTCTTTAAAATGAGCGGCGAAGCTGCGGCTGTGGAAGCGAACTCCGGCGCGCTCACCCTATTCCTCGCTGAGACCCAAATCAAGTGAACGAAGAATTTCAGAAGAAGGCCGACACTGGCCGCGGACTCCTCGACCTGCTTGCCTCGCTCAAGCTAACCGTCTTGCTGCTCGTCTTCTCAATGATCCTCGTGCTCCTCGGCACGCTGGAACAAGTGCATTGGGGTGTCTGGCATATCCAGAAGCTATACTTCTCGTCTTGGCTTTGCTTCTACCCGATTGAGTCCTCCTCGACCCTGCGCATGCCCCTCCCTGGCGGCTTT
>CAIKRN010000317.1 GCA_903829855.1 uncultured Opitutia bacterium | reverse complement strand
GATGTATTTTCGATAAAATGGAGCCAGCTTTAGTTCCGCCGGAGGCGCGGTCACCTCGCCGACCGGATCCGCGGCGAAGCCAGCGAGGGCTATCAAGCTGAGAAGCAGGGGTAATTTCATCCGTATGACCTTCTTACCCATACGGTGTAAGAACGACAGTAAATAAGCGCTAGACCGACAGATTCAAGCCACCCGGGCCAAGGACGATCGGGTCTGCACGACACAGCCTAATAACTCCGCATAGGTGAAATTGCCGGGCATCATTTGTCCGCATTTTGAGACGCCACTGGGATGCGCATCGACCACCGCCTTCAGCACCACCATCGCCGAATGAATGGCTTGGCTGACTTGACGGTAATCAAAGGTGAGCGAACTGCGTGACCCCGCAGCCTGGCTGCGCGACCAGATCATTTCATCGCCGCGACGTTCGAACCGAAATGCATGCGGTAGCCGGCTCAGCGCACAACGACCGTCCCCACAATCGCAGGTAAAGTCTTTTTCCGGTGCAGGGAGGCCGAGGATCGCCACCAAGCCCAGCGGACAAGTCACACAGGTTTCGGCGATCAACTTCATCCCATCAACCTTCACCTGAAAAGTAACGTCATCCGGACGAACCTCAACAATGATGCTAAACTCACTCTTTCCTTCAACGTCGGCAACTTTGACTCCCGAAAATTCCAGCAAACTGTCATGAGGGGAGGTTCGCATAAGACTATACTGCCTGCAGTTAAAACGTCTAGCGAGCCCAATGCCTTAGTAACGGGGAGCACTCTTTTCAGCAACGAGGCAAGGCCATGTAATGAATCCATCTCATTAGACCCGCTATCATTATCTCTCTAAAATAATGAACGTAAAGGTAACGCAAACATTCACCAGTCTATCTAAACCATCCCATCCGCCCATGGTGAGTAAGGTTACGGCAATTCATCACGGACTGACACCGCCTGACGACTGCGGAGAATGGACGTCATGCAAAACATTCCTGTGGTTTTGATTACCGGTGCCGCCGCGGGTATCGGTAAGGCCACCGCCCTCGCCTTCGCCCGCCGCGGTTACCACATCTTGGCGACCGACATTTCGGCCGAACGCGGGCCCGCCTTGATCGACGAACTCAAGGCTGCGGGAGCCGATGCTCGCTTTGTGGTTGCTGACCACGCCCAAGAAGCCGCCGCGGTGATGGCGGTACGCACCGCGTTGGATATTTTTGGCCGCCTAGACGTCGCGGTGAATAATGCCGGCACCGAAGGCGATCAGACTTTGCACCTCGAACATCAGACCGACGCCAATGTCCGCCACACCATGAGCGTCAACATCGAGGGCGTGCTTTGGTGCATGAAGCATGAAATCCCTGCCCTGCGTCGATCGGGTGGCGGGGCCATTGTCAATGTCAGCTCCGTCGCTGGGCACGTCGGACTGGAATCGTGCAGCGCCTATGTTGCGAGCAAGCACGCCGTGGAAGGCCTCACCAAGGCGGCGGCTCTCGAGGTAGCTCGCCATGGTATCCGCATTAACGCTGTCGCGCCGGGTGCCATTCAGATCGAGATGATTGACCGAGCCGTAGGCCCGGGCGAGACCGCGGCCCGCCGGGCAATCGAGGGCATGCACCCGCTTGGTCGCATGGGCCGGCCGGAGGAAGTTGCCGCGGCCATCTTTTTCCTAGCTTCACCCGAGGCCTCTTTCATCACCGGACAGAGCCTGGCGGTCGACGGTGGCTGGCTCGCGCGCTAAGCCCGCAATCCCATGGCGGAAACTCCCCCCACTCCTTCGTTCCGGCATCTCTTCCGGAGGTGGTTACTATTCAGTATCTGCCTGCCCACCGGCATCCTGATCGTGGCCTTGAGTATCGCCGTCCCGTATTCGGAAAATGCGTTCTATGACAGTGCCAGTATTCCGCGGGCGTTGCGCGTCTGGCAAGTCCTCGAACAGCTGCCCTACGGCTTAGCCCTCGTCGCGTTCATCCTCAGCTTGATGCTGTGGAATCCCGGTGCCCATCACCGAGCCTGGTCCCGCATCATGCTGGCTTTCGGCAGCAGCCTTATCGTGACCTTGCTCACCCTGACGACCATGACCGTCCTGAAGAAAATCGGCGAAAGGTTGTTTTGAGGAATTGCGCCCACCAGTCACGACTGACTGATCATCTGGGCACTGATCTCCATCGTTGACATAAGAAATCTTCAAAACTACCTTGGAGCCAGCAGACCAACCACGCCCCTGGTTGAAATCACTCATCGCCCCGCCCCACCGCCCGGCGACTATCCGTTGGTATTACCCACGCTCAATTTATGGACCCAAAAAATACCGATCGCAGTCCCGCCACCTCCTCAGACGGCTCCGATAAGCATCACTTCCGTTTCCACCTTCCCCATCTGCACCTCGCCAATGTCTTCGGTGGCGATTGGTTTGCGTTGAAGGCGGAAGCTTTTGCGCGCTTCTTCGGCACGCCCTTCTTCCTCATCGCCCAGACGATCGTCGTGCTATTCTGGATCGGCCTGAACGTCTTCGGCGTCACCCAGTTTGACCTTTATCCTTTCATCCTCCTGAACCTCGCGTTCAGTCTTCAGGCCGCCTATGCCGCACCGCTCATCCTGCTGGCACAAACCCGGCAGGCTGATCGCGACAAAGTGCACGCGGAGGCCGACGCCCAGCACCGGGAAGACCTCGCCAAGGCCAGCGAAGAAAGACAGATCCTCGCCGCCAAGGAAAACGCCGTGCTGGCCGAG
>CAIKRN010000316.1 GCA_903829855.1 uncultured Opitutia bacterium | reverse complement strand
CAGCCGTCCGTTCGTCAAATGAGATACGGATCTCGATCGGGTTAACGGCGGGTTGGGGACAACCCGCCCTACCTGGATGCAGACTAGGGCAGCACGCGGTGCTGCCCCTACCCATTACAGGTGGTAGCGGTAAGCGGTAAGCGGTTGGGAGCGGCAGGGAGGCAGACTAGGACAGCACGTGGTGCTGTCCCTACCTCAAGGCCTTTCATCGATTCAGTCATCTCCTTGAGGCTTGTTGGTCACCTTATTCGCCGATCGCCCGCAGGTAGGCATCCAGTTCGCCGAGTCGGAGGTCCTGCCAGCGATCCGACTCCAGGCGGGAGACCGTCGACTGCGTTACTCCCATGCGTCGGGCCACTTCCGCCTGCGTGAGTCCAGCCGAATGTCGGCGCGCCTCCAGCTTGGCTGTGAAATCCGTCTCGGCGACCTTCTGCCTCAAGGCCGCCACGGCCTTCGGCGTATAACCAAGACTTGCCGCGAGCGAGAAGACGTCGCGATGTGTGCGGGATTTAGTCGTGCGCGTGGCCATGTCCTGATTTGAAGCGCTCGACCCAACCATGGCAATATGCAATATCTGCATATTGGCTCTGCTTGTCACCCGTCCGCAGGAGCCAGATGCGCCGGGAGGGATGATCGAGATAAAGATAGAGCCGGATGGCCGCGAGATTACCTTTCGTACCTTGATCGACGGCCAAGACGCCCTTCCCTTCGGGATGAACCCAGCCTGGCAAATGAAAGCCCGGAGCGAGGTGCGGGTTATTAAGCCACCGAACATGAAAGTGCTGCAAGCGGGTCAACGCGGCATCGCAGCTGGCCTCATGACGTTTGCGGCAGCGACGGAAGGTGCGCTCAAATTCCTCCGACGACTCCAACTCCCAAGCGGGGGACATGTCGGCAGGCTTTCCATAGGCCAACGTCCCTCAACTCAGGGAATCACCTAGACGCGGCGGGGTGGAGTTGCGAGGGGGGCGCCGGAGAGAGTATGGAGTATCGAGTATGGAGTATAGGGAGAAAGAGAAGTGGGGGTGAAGGTAGGGGCGCGCGGTGTCGCGGGCATTGGGTAGGGGCGTGCGGCTCGCGCGCCCGCGGATGACCGAGCCGGTCATCCCTACCAAGGCAGACTAGGGCAGCACGCGGTGCTGTCCCTACCTCAAGGCAGGTGGCAGCGGTTAGCGGTTGGGAGCGGCAGAGGGGCGGGAGGGCGGATGAACTAGAGGCTCGGAGGCTCGGTTGATCAGATGAGTTTACCTTGAAATCAAAGGGAACCCGGAGACTGGATGATTGGCTGGGGTCGTGGGTAGGGCGTGGCTCTCCGAGCCCGCCGTTGAGCCGATTGAGATACGTGGATCTGTCCGCGAGCGGACGGCTCGGAGAGCCGTCCCTACCCGAGACAGACTAGGGCAGCACGCGGTGCTGTCCCTACCTAGCGCGGCGGAGCCGCGAGGTATTGGCGGTTAGCGGTTGGCGGTTGGGAGCGGCAAAGAGACAGCGGATGCGATGTCATCGCATCCCTACCCTGCGGACACAAAAAAGGCGCCGGGGGCGGCGCCTGATGAAGGGAGTCAGGGATGACTTATTCGAAGTCGTAGATTTTGACGGAGTCCCAGTAGTTCTTGCAGTCCTTGATGAAGTCCTGGTGGATCTGGTCGATCTGGTAGGCATCATGGTCGGCGTGGCTCTTGAAGACGAAGAACTCAGCGAAGTCATACGTGGTGTCGATGATCGGGCGGACAGCGTGGGTGCTGGGGATGCCGACGTAGCCGCTGTGGATGGACTTGATGGCAAGCAGGCCGCGGAGCTTGGTTTCGAATTCCGCGCGCTGGGCGGCGGTGATATCCTTTTTAAGGTAGAAGAAGACGATGTGGTGAAACATGAGGCGGGTAGGTTTGGAGAACTCCCGACGGAAGGAAACAGCAAAGTGCGCGGGTCAAAGGCGTCCTTGCCTCATGCCCGATGAACCCCACGCTGACGGCCTCGCAATGCAGTCCCTCATCCCTCTCTTCCCGGAAGTCACGCCCGCCCAGTGGGAACAGCTGACCGCCATGGCCGCGCTCCACCGCGAATGGAATGAGAAGATCAACCTGGTCTCGCGGAAGGACATCGAGAACCTCGAGCGCCACCACTACGCGCCATCGATCGCCTCGGTGAAATTCCTCAAGCTCATGGATGGCTGCCGCGACATGGACGTGGGCACCGGCGGCGGCTTCCCCGGACTCATCAT
>CAIKRN010000315.1 GCA_903829855.1 uncultured Opitutia bacterium | reverse complement strand
GTTTTTAGAGCCCGAAGAGCTTTTGGATACCTCGCACGGTTTCCTTTTGCTCGGTGGGAGTGTTTTGCTCCCATCGCTTCAGGTAGGCGCCGAATGATTCGTTGTCAGGGCGAGCGGTGGCATTGAGCCAGCGTAGGGCAGCCCAGCGGGCCGGCTGCTCCTCAAAGTACGGGAGGAGCGCCAAGGCGAGGGCCCCGTTCAGTTGGCGGTCGGTGGCGTTACCCCTGAATTCGGGCTCATGATCTCGGAAGAACTTAGCCAGACCTTTGGTTTCGAATTCGGCCTTATAGGTGCGCTTCGTAATGACTTCATCCGCATATTTGGCTAAGGCCGGGGCGTAACTGACCCAGTTCGGATAGGGAGGCTTGGCCTGCCAGGTTTTCGCCATGGCCCGCAGGCAGAAGAGCGAGGCTGTCTCGCAGATGGATTCTTCGAACCAGAGGTTCTCGCCGGGCCCTTCACGGAAGCCACAGTGCACATGGCAGATTTCATGTGCGACCTGGTAGGCGTATTGGGACCAGAAGGTCTTCCCTGTATTTAATCTAACGACGATTTCCCCCTGCGGGTTCCGCTGGAAGAGTGTAATCGGATTTTTGCTCCCATGCTGGATGACTACGTTTTCGGTCGGTAGTTCCCGGCAGTATTTCTGTAATTCGGCGACAGCTGAAAGACAGACCTTGGTGATGTCCTGCTCACGGGATTCGAAGCCATTGGCGTCGACCCGAATCTGATGTGCTGGCTGCTCCTGGCCGTACAGGGCTAGAAGCGGCAGGAGTACGAGCAAGGCGCGGGCACGCATGGGTAATGCGAGCCTAGGATGACGCCAGGCGGAGACCAGCCGGATAACTTACGCCCCCCAGTCCAGCTTACTTGAAGCGGACGCCGTTGGCATCCTGTTCCACCGTGCAGGCTTCAACGATGGCCCAAACCCAGGTGCCGATGCCCCCGATGCCGCAAGTTAGCAAGCAGATGAGTAACTGGGTGACGGCACGGGAATTATAGCCAGCGAAGAAATTGTGTATCCCCAGATGACCGAAGAACACGGCCAATAGCACGTAGGCCACGCGGTCCTTGGCGGTTCCATGATTGGCTTGGGGTGCTGCGTAGAGCGAAGGCGGCGGGACGGGCAGGCCGGCAGCGAGTTGGGTTTGCTGGAGCGGGGTCCAGTTGGCCATGCCGTTGGTCCAGACGAGCGTGTCGATGGTGATGGTTCGGTTGGCGATGAGGCCGCGCATGGTGGCATCGTCGACAGGTCCAACCCGATTACCGTTTTGTTCGTAGTACCACATAGAATAGGTGTACTCGGGGTGGAGCGGGGGTTAAAGCCAAATCAAGGGCGGAGGTTCGGGGTGCGGTCGGGCACAAAAAAGGCCGCCCAGTTGAGCGGCCTTTTTATTTGAAGCTGCAGGGCTTAGTTGAAGTTAACTCCCTCGGAGTCCTGCTTGACGGTGATCATCTCGATGATGCACCAAATCGGGTTGGCCAGGAGGCCGAGACCGCAGGCGGCGAGGAGACCCAACTTGATGTAGCCATGTTTCTTGTGGCCGGAGTAGAAGTTGTGCACGCCAAAGACACCAAGGAACCAGGCTAAAAGGATGTAGGTGAGGCGGCTCTTCGGAGCAGTGGCTGGCGCTGGGGTGGCAATCGAGGGAGGAGGGGTGTCGGTCATGGGTGGGTGGGCTAGGGCTCTCGACCTTGCGGTCCGCACTTTTGCCGTAAAACAAAAAAGGCCATATAATATGGCCTTTTGGTTACGTTTTGATGTCGGTTTACTCAGCCCTTCCAGATGCGTAGCAGGGCGTCGGCCATGTCAGAGGGAGTGACGGCTACGGAGATGCCGCATTCCTGGAAGATCTTAATCTTCGCAGCCGCAGTATCTTCGGCGCCGCCGATGACGGCACCGGCGTGGCCCATGCGACGACCGGCTGGAGCGGTGGCGCCTGCGATGAAACCCGCGACGGGTTTCTTGCAGTGCTCTTTGATCCAGCGAGCGGCTTCGACTTCAGCGTTACCGCCGATTTCGCCGATCATGATGATAGCTTCGGTTTCCGGGTCGTCGTTGAAGAGCTTAATGACGTCGAGGTGCGAGGTACCGTTGACGGGGTCGCCACCGATGCCGACGCAGGTCGATTGTCCTTTGCCGCGGCAGGTAAGCTGCCAGACAGCCTCGTAGGTCAAGGTGCCGGAACGGGAGACCACGCCGACGTTGCCGCGCTTATGAATGTAGCCAGGGGCGATACCGATGCGGCAGCCGCCGGAAGACTTGTCGCCGCGACCGGGGGTCACGAGGCCAGGGCAGTTCGGGCCAATGAGGCGGGTGCGGCGGCCGGCCATGGCGCGCTTGGCACGCACCATGTCGCGGACGGGGATGCCTTCCGTGATGGCCACAGCCAGGTCGAGGTCAGCGTCGAAGCACTCCAGGATGGCGTCGGCCGCGAAGGGTGGGGGGACGAAGATCGCGGACACCGTGGCGCCGGTTTGCTTCGCGGCTTCGGCGACGGTGTTGAAGATCGGGACCTTCTTGCCGGCGTGTTCGAAGACTTGCCCGCCCTTGCCCGGGGTGACGCCGGCGACGACTTGGGAGCCGTAATCGAGCGAGAGGCGGGCGTGGCGTGCGCCGAAGTCGCCCGTGATGCCTTGGACGAGGATGCGGGTATCTTCTTTAACGAGAATAGACATGAGAGTGTGTGGTATGGGATTACTTGTTGTTGACCAGCTTCACGATCTTCTGGGCGGCGTCGGCCATCGAGTCGCCTGACACGATCGTCAGACCCGAAGCGGCGAGGGTGGCCTTGCCAGCTTCGACGTTGTTGCCTTCGAGGCGCACCACGAGGGGGAGTTTGAGGCCGGTTTCCTTGACTGCTTCGATGATGCCTGTGGCGATCACGTTACAGTCCATAATACCACCGAAGATGTTCACCAAGATGCCTTTTACGTTGGCATCGCCCAGGATGATCTTGAAAGCCGCCGTCACCTGGTCCTTCGTGGCGCCGCCGCCGACATCGAGGAAGTTGGCCGGGCTACCGCCGAAGTGCTGGATGATATCCATCGTGGACATCGCGAGGCCGGCGCCG
>CAIKRN010000314.1 GCA_903829855.1 uncultured Opitutia bacterium | reverse complement strand
GCCAGGCCGCCTTCGAGCACCGCAATATCGGGGTCGTGCAGGCTGTGTACGTGCGACCGAACCGAAAGGGTTAGCGCGGCGAAAGCGGAGGGCGGAGCCTGGTTGAGGGTGGGATGGCTGTCCTCAGCCGTCCGTTCGTCGAATGAGGTACGGATATTAATCGGGTCAATGGCGGGTTGGGGACAACCCGCCCTACCTCGCCGCAGAGGAATGGAGATGGCTTGGGTAGGGACGGCTGTCCCGAGCCGTCCGTTGAGCGGTGAGAGAATAGAATGTCGAGAGAGGTGCGGATATTAATCGGCTCAACGGCGGGTTGGGGACAACCCGCCCTACCTGGCGGCAGACGAGGGTAGCACGCGGTGCCGTCCTAGTCTAGAGGGGTGGGGATTTGCGTTTGGAGAATTATCCTGTAGATTGCGGGCATGTCACCTCGCCGCACCCTCATCCTCTATTTCATCGTCGTCCTCGCCGCCATGACCTGGGTGTCGTGGCGTGCCTGCGTCGTGCCTTCGCTCAGCCCGCTCCCTGAGTATGCCGGCAAGGGCATCAACGTGGTCGGGGGTTATGTGACCGTGTGTAGCGAGCCGTGGGGCTTGGCCACGATGTTCGATGCCTATTTCGGATTCATGGCCTTCTGGCTCTATGTCGCTTGGCGCGAACGGAGCATCGCCGTGCGCCTGGCCTGGTTTGTGGCCGTGATGCTCCTCGGGAATTTCGCCATCGCGGGCTACGCCCTGCTCTGCTTGTTTGGTGCCAAGGGCGAGACCGACCTTGGCAAGGTCTTCTTCACGCGTAAGGTCGGGTAAATGGGACGCGTCTCCGACTGGCTTCGCCGCAAGGTGCGTGATCCGCTCGTCGCCGAGTTGCGGCAAGGGGCGACACCTGAAGGCGTGGCGGCGGCGGTCTCAGTCAGCCTAGCCATTGCCGTCAACCCTCTCATCGGCACGACCACCATTGGCTGCATCATCGCTGGGCGCCTCTTCCGCCTGAACCATGTGGTCATGCAAATCGTCAACCATGCGAGTTTCGTCCTGCAAGTCGCGCTCATGATTCCCTTCATGCGCATCGGCGAGACCGTGACCGGATCGCGACACATCGTGCTAACCTACGAGGCCATCAAGAAGCAGTACGATGAGTCGCTCAGCATTTTCTTCCAGAAGTTCTGGATGGCCTATGTGCATGGCATCATTGGCTGGCTGATCGTCGCGCCGCTCGCCGCGTGGATCCTGAATTTCTTCCTACGGTGGGCCTTCCGTCGCTTGATGAAAAAGAACCTCGCATGAGCCCGCTCTTCGCTCTCGGTTACGACTTTTTGGTGCTGCTCGGCATCGCCTGCGCCTATTTCGCGGTCTGCTGGCTGATCGCTCGCAAGTTGGATAACTGGTCGATTGTGGATGTCGCATGGTCTTACGGCTTCGCCTTGGTCGGGCTCCAGATGCTTCATCTGCACACCACCGTCATGCCGCTCGGCGGACAAGGCCTGCTCATGGCGCTCGCGACGATTGGTTGGAGCCTTCGACTGGGCACGCACCTTGCGGTCCGCGTCCTTGGGCACCTCGAGCAGGAAGACGGTCGGTATGTGCGCATGCGGGCGGAAGCGGGCGACGGCATGCCTCGGCGGATGGCGTATTTCTATTTCGTCCAAGCCGTGGCGCTGGCCTTACTTTGCCTCCCCTTACTTTCATCTAGCCCGCAGGGTGCAGCTGGACCCGTGGGCCTGATTCATTGGTGTGGGCTCGGCGTCGTCATTGCGGCGATGCTCATCGAAGGATGGGCCGATGCGCAGTTGGCGGCCTTCAAGAAAGATCCGGCCAACCAAGGGAAAGTCTGCGAACGAGGGCTCTGGTCGTGGAGCCGTCATCCGAATTACTTCGGTGAGTGGCTCATCTGGGTCGGCTTCCTCCTCATGAGCTATAACAGCACCTACCGCGGTATCCCCGGCTTGGCGTGTGTGGCCATCATGTATTACCTGCTCAATCACGTGACGGGCGTGCCTCTGACCGAGCAGCAATTACTGCGCTCGAAGGGCTCCGCGTATGCGGACACCCAGCGGAGGGTCTCGGCGTTCTGGCCGTGGCCGCCTCGACGCTAGGAAGTCCGCATTTGCCACCGGGCCAAGGGGAACGTTTGCTCGCGTCATGCAGAGCTTCGAAGAGAACGGCGTGCCCATGGAGCGGTGGAAGGTCGGCGCTTCGACTTATGAAACCTGCCTGACGCGCGGCGCTCGGCTGATGCGCTGGAAGCTCGATGTGCCGACTGGGCATCGAGAAATCCTTTTCTGGCCGGAAGGGGCACCCATGGAGCTCGATAAAATCGGCCACGTGCGAGGCGGAAATCCCATTCTCTTCCCCTTCATGGGCCGGAATTACGCGGATGGGGAGAAGTTCGCCTGGAAGGCGGCAGATGGCATCAAGCGGCCCATGCCTCAGCACGGCTTCGCCCGTGATGCCGCCTTTGAAATTATCGAGAGCGGCCCCAAGCACGCCGTCGTGCGTTTGCTCCAAGATGAGCGGGGGCGAAACTGCTACCCCTTCGCGTATGACTTCCGGATCCGGTTCGACTTCCTTGAGCTGTTTCTGCGAATCACCTATGAGTTTGAGAATCGCGACAGCAAGCCCCTGCCCTGGTGTGCTGGGCATCACTTCTATTTCACGCTCCCGTGGCATGCGGGCCTGAGCCGGCGCGATTATGTCATTAAGATTCCATCAAAGAAACAATGGCGTCATGCCGCCGACGGGAAGCTTGTGCCGTTCGCTGAGCTCAAAGGCGCGAGTGAGATTGGTTTCGATAATCCGCATCTCTCCGACTGCATCTTCACCAACCTAAAATCGGCCACGCTCAGCTTCGGCCCCAAGTCAGGGGAAGAAGACATCACCGTGAAAGTCGGCGAAGAAGCGATTCCGGGCAGCTGGGCGACCGTCGTCACCTGGACGGCCGACCCCGAGGCGCCGTTCTATTGTGTCGAACCGTGGATGGGGCCGCCCAACAGCCCCGAACATAAAAACGGGCTCCATTTTGCGGAGCCCGGTCAGGTCGACACCTTTGTTACCGAAGTGTCGTTGATGTAAGCCGTTCGGCTTACTTGTCGCCAGTGTTACCGAGGGGCAATTTGCCCTTCGACTTAGCGGGGCCCTTCTTAGCAGGGGCAGCGGGAGCGACCGGAGCGACCGGAGCAGCGTCAGGCGTCGCCACTGGGACGAGGCCCGCGGCTGGAACGGCCGTCGTGTCGACGCCGCCGTCAGTGACAGGGCTGGGACCCTTCTTAGGGCCCATGCAACCGACAACAGCGAAGGAAAGGAGGGAGAGAACGAACAGATTGCGTACCATGGCAGTGAGGTTAGGTTCCGTGGACTCTACCGAGCATGCCCCAACGCACAAGCGCAGATTCTGGCCCCCTTTTCCTCTTTGTCTGTACAGGCAACTTCTACCGGAGCCGCCATGCTGAGGCCTTGTTCAACTGGCATGCCCGCCGGACGGGGCATCCCGCCCGGGCCTTTTCACGCGGCCTCCTCACCTCTTTGGTGGCCGATGAGCCCACCCTGATCTCCCGGGACACCGAAAAGCGCCTGGGCGAACTAGGCATCCCGCTGGAGATGACCGGGGCGGCCCCGACCCAGTTGCGGAGGGAAGATTTGGAGCGAGCCCACCGGACCATCGCCCTCAAGCGGGACGAACATTACGCCATGATGCTGCAGTCTCACCCTGAATGGGCGGACCGGATTGATTACTGGACCGTGCACGACATCGACTTTGCCCAGCCCACGGAAGCCCTTCCTCAGATCGAAGGACGAATCCTCGAGCTGATGAAGGAGCTGACAGGCCAGGCCGGGGCTTAGGCGGCGGAACCAGCGTCGGCGCGACGAAGCGCCTCGAGGTAGGAGGCTGCCTGATTCAGCAAGCCGCGTAGCTCGACCATCGTTTCATGGGCCACATCGGCCTTCGTCGCGGCGGCTTCTTTCAAGGCTTCGGCGCGGCGGGCAAGTTCGGTGGCGAGTTCGTGGGCAGAGGCGATGGTCTTCGCTTTCAATTCGCGGGAGCGCTCATCTAGGCGAGCGGCCAGGGAATCGATATCACGGCCGAGCGTACGGCTCTTTTCCTTCAGTTCAGCGGCCATGATACGGGAATCCGGCACGCGGCGGAGGTCTTCCGTGAGGCCAACCTTGGAGAGCGTCCAGATGATCCACTTCGTCGGATCGAACTGCCAAGGCTTCACGCCGTTACGGTAGTCGTGCTGGAATTCGTGGTGATAGTTATGGTAACCCTCGCCGAAGGTGAGGAGCGCGACCGCGCCGCTATCGCGAGCGCTGTGATCGGTGGAATAAGGCTGGCGGCCGATCATGTGGCAGAGCGAGTTAATGCAGAACGTGCCTTGCTGAACGACGACCGTGCGGAGGAGCCCCGCGATAAGGAAGGCGGCGAGAGCCGTCATGCCGGGGTTGGCGTAGCCCATGAGCACGGCATAACCGTAGCCGAGGGCGGCCGGGCAGACGAAGCCCACGAAGGCGCCGATCCATTGGACGTAGCGGTGCTGCCACATCACAAGGGGGTCGGCCTCGAGATCCTTGACGTTCGTGATGGTGACGGGCGGCTTTAAGCGGAAAAGAAGCCAGCCGATATGGGCGTAAAAGAAGCCCTTGGAGATATCGTACGGGTCTTCGTCTTCATCCACGTGCTTGTGGTGGATACGATGGTCGGCGCACCAATCATGGGCCGAATTTTCGAAAGAAGCGGCGCCGAAGAGCAGCACGAAGAGCTTCACCGGCCACTTGGCCTTGAAGGAGATATGGGAGAACAGGCGGTGATAGCCCAGGGTGATACCAAAGCCCGTGGCGTAGTAATAAAAGACGAACAACGCCCAGACAAAGCCCCAGCCATGGACCTTATTGGCAGCGTCGACTGGTAGGTTGAACTGGGTCCAAAGGAACCAGGGCACCACCGTCAACGAAAGGAAGGCCGTACCGATGAGGAAGGTGGAGGTCACCCACTCGATGCGGTAGATCGGGAAGTTTTTGAACTTCATATAAGAGCAAAGGTTGCGGAACGGCGCCCGCGAATGCGAGTGCAATCGAGCACCCGCAGGGGTCGAAAACCGTGTCTAAATTCGCTTTTTTGGAAAGTTCTGTTCCAAAAAAGACAATTGGGCGAATTTACTTAATCGCGACGACGGCGGCCGATGGAGTTCTTCACCGGGATGATGCGCACCGGTTCGCGCGTCTTAATCCACAGATCGCTCTCCTTGAAAAGCTTTCCAGAAATACTCTGCACGGCGTCGCCGAAAGATTCGACGGGCAGGCGCTGGCCCTTCGGCGATTCATTAAAGGCCTTGGCGACATCGACGATCTTGTCGGCGACCTCCTTGGGGTCGTCATCCTCAAGGAGTTGGACAATCCAACCCGTCAGATCCTTGGGCAGCCCCTCTTCTGGTTCGCTGACCAAAACGAGCATCTGCTTCTTGGCCGGCTTCTCGCGCTCGACCGCTTCTTCGGCCGCGGCTTCGCGAATCTGATTAAGGATGGCGGCGGCGACGCGCACGTCGACCCCACTCTCCTTAAGGACTTTCTGCACAATCTCGATGTCTACCTTGGCCATAGGCCCTCAAGAGACTCCAAGCGCCCCAGCGAGGGAAGCCGGAGTTATTCCCAGCACCCCTATGGCGTGCCGGGAGGGCTAGGGTTATGGGGAGCTTATTGAGGGGGTCAACTAGGGCAGCACGCGGTGCTGCCCCACCCTCCCTTAGCCCTCACTTGCCTCCCCTGACCCTTTCCCTCTTAACCCCCTCGATGCCGGAGCACACGAAAGTCATGGGCAAGGAATGGGCGGATGCCCGGCGGGCGGCCAACGTCGCCCGGTTAGGGGCCACCTTGGCCGAAGGGTTAGCGGGGCGAGGCGACATCACCTTTGAGTTGGGCTGCGGGCACGGTCACTGGCTAGCCGCGTACGCCGCCGCACATCCGGGAGAGTTCTGCGTCGGCATCGACTTGATCACGCACCGCGTCGCACGCTCCCAGCGCAAACAGTCCTTGGGCAAACTGGATAACCTGATTTTCCTGAAAGCTGAAGCGATGGAATTTCTGGAAGCGCTCCCGGCTCCGATTATCCTGCGCAAAATCTTTATTCTCTACCCCGACCCGTGGCCGAAAAAGAAGCACCACAAGAACCGCTTCATCTGCCCAGAGAGCCTCGACTTACTCGCCCGCCGGTCAGCCATCGGCACACGCCTACACTTCCGTACGGATGATGCCGATTATTTCGCGTGGACGACGGAGTTCCTCGGGGCCCACCCGCGTTGGCAAATCCAATCCGAACAAACCTGGCCCTTTGAACAAAAGACCTTCTTTGAAGAGCGGATGAAAGATAAACGCGACGTTATCGCTGACCTAGTTGGTTAAGCTCCACGATAAGTGACTCATGGGGAGGGGTTAAGCCTCTCTAATGCTTTCCCTTGCACCGCAGGCTTTTCATTCCTAGTCATAAAGCCCGTGAAGTCCTTTCGTCATACACGTATCACTTTCACTATCGGGCCCGCCACGGAATCAGAGGCGCAGCTTGAAGCGATGATCAACGCCGGGGCCAACGTCGTCCGCCTGAACATGGCCCACGCTGACCATGCTTGGGTGCGTAAGACCGTCGAGCGCGTGCGGATGGTCAGCAAGCGCATGAAGAAAGAGCTCGGCGTGATGATGGACATCAAAGGTCCAGAAATCCGGACGGGCGCCCGCACTGAATCCACCCAGCTAACCACGGGACAGCTCGTAGACGTCACCGGCTCCGAGGATGCCAAGGCCGAGGGCGATGTCTTAGTCATTCCGACTAATTACCCCAAGATGATCACTGCGGTTCCCGTGGGCGGCATCGTCCTCGTCGACAACGGCCTCATCCAGCTGCGGGTATTGGAACAAAAAGCGGATCGCCTCCGATGCAAAGTCGAGCAGCCGGGCCCGCTGGGCAGCCGGCGCCACATTAACCTGCCTGGCGTGAAGGTCGACCTCCCGGCACTCACCGACAAAGACCGCGCCGATGTCGCGGTGGGCTGCGAAGTCGGCGTGGACTTCTACGCCCTCTCTTTCGTCCGCGAAGCCGCCGATGTCGATTCGCTCCGACGCCTCCTGCTTGAGCATCACTCCAAGGCTCACATCATCTCCAAGATTGAGGACCAATCCGCGATTGAGCACCTCGGCTCGATCCTGAATGCGACCGATGCTTTAATGGTGGCGCGGGGCGATCTCGGCATCGAGATCCCCTACGAAACCCTACCGCTCATTCAGCGCAAAGCGGTGGCCATGGCCATTGCATGCCGCAAGCCCGTCATCGTCGCGACGCACATGCTCGAGTCCATGATCCAGAACCCGGTGCCCACGCGCGCCGAGGTCACCGACGTCTCTAATGCCGTCAACGAAATGGCCGACTCCGTCATGCTCTCGGGCGAGACCACGACGGGTAAGCACCCCATCCGCTGTGTCGAAGTGATGGCCCGCATCGCCTGCACCACCGAACACGAATTACCGCGGAAACTTTCTGCCGAACAGGACAACGAAACGCCGAAGATTAAACTCCTCCGGGCGGCCGCAGGCTTGGCGCAGGATTTAGGCAACACCGGCATCATCGCCTTCACCCGTAACGGCGACGTGCCGCGGACCCTTTCATCACTCCGGGCCGTCGGTTGCCCCATCTATGCGTTCATGGAGGAAGAAGCTGTGCACCGGAAGATGAGCCTGCTTTGGGGGGTCGAATCTTTTCAGGTGAAGTTCCATCCCAAGGCCGAAGACAATATCACCCTCGCGCTCATTCGTCTTCGGGATGAAGGCCTCTGCGTACCGGGGCAGGTACTCGTCATCGTGACGAACGTCATCCTTGGCCCGACCGTCATCGATAGCGTGCAATTACGTGCCGTGCCGCCGATCGAAGCGCCAGGGGCGTAAGGGCGCGGCGCGAAGCAGGCGTATTTTGTCTTGAGGCAGGGCGGGTTGTCCTCAACCCGCCGTTGAGCGGTGTGAGGAATGTGCGAGTATAGAGTTTGGAGTGCCGAGTATGGGCGGAGAGATTCGCAGGCGATGAGGCGAACGGACGGCTGGGAACAGCCGTCCCTACCAGCGAAGGCGAAGACGCGGCGGAGCCGCGAGGGGGCACGTGGGCAAGGTGACACGTGGGCAAGGGAGGCGTTTTGTGCGAGGTTGGGACGGCTGTCCTCAGCCGTCCGTTGAGCGGTAAGAGAATAGGATGTCGAGAGAGGTGCGGATGTTAATCGGGTTAACGGCGGGTTGGGGACAACCCGCCCTACCTCGATGCAGAGGAATGGAGACGCCTTGGGTAGGGCGTGGCTCTCCGAACCTGCCGTTGAGCGTGGAGAGGAATGTGCGAGTATAGAGTTTGGAGTGCCGAGTATGGGCGGAGAGATTCGCAGGCGATGAGGCGAACGGACGGCTGGGGACAGCCGTCCCTACCCGTGAAGGCGAAGCCTTAGAGGGCGCAGGGGCCAAGACAGATGCAGACTAGGGCAGCACGCGGTGCTGCCCCACCCTATTACATCTGGAAATAGCGGCGGGCGAGGGCCTGGGTGCCGGAGTCGCCTTCGCCGGCGGCGACAACTTCGCCGTAGAGTTTCGCGGCGAGTTCAAGGCCGGGAAGCTTGATGCCCTGTTCGCGACAGACATCGAGCGACAGTCCGATGTCCTTCACGAAGTGCTTCACATAGAAGCCCGGTGCGAAATCGCCCTTGAGTACGCGCGGAGCGAGATTGAGGAGCGCCCAGCTCGAAGCACCGCCGCCGGAGATGGAACGCAGGGTGGTCTCGAGGTTGAGGCCCGTCGCGTGCGCGAACGCCAAGGCCTCGGACATCGCAATC
>CAIKRN010000313.1 GCA_903829855.1 uncultured Opitutia bacterium | reverse complement strand
GCCTTCTTCACCTTGACCATCGCAGAGAGGATGGTGTTCCAGGTCTTGGGGCTCTCGAGGGTGGCGTTCGGGAACATGCAACCATCCCAGCAGATGTGCTTCATGCCGCGATCAGCTGCGCCTTCGAGCCAGACTTTGGAGCAGGCCGCGATATCGAGCTTACCGTTGACGTCATCCGCCTGGCAGTGACGACCGGTCTTTTCGTGCGAGCCCGTGCCGTGCACGGTGCCATCGTTCTGGGCCACGTGGAAATCGAGGGTCCAAGGACGGAGCTTGCCGACCATCTCACGATAGGCGGGCCAGAACTGTTCTTGGGTGTAGCCTTCCTGCAGCAGCGCGGCTTCGGGTTCATTATAACCCATCAGGTAGAGGTAGGTATGGGCGAGGTCGGCCTGGAAACCGAAGGTCTTCGGCTGGCCGACGCCTTCGAGGGTATCAAGCATCGCCTTCCAGGAGTGCATCCCGGCCCAGCAGATTTCACCTTCGGCGGCAATGCGCTCGCCGTGGTCGGCGGCAATCTTCGCAGCCTTCTTAAAGGTGTCGACGATGCGGGCCGTGTTGGCCTTCGGGTTTTCACGCCACTTAGCGACGCCGAACTCGGCGGAGTCGACGCGGATCACGCCGTACTTACGGACGCCGTGCTGATTCAACTGCTGCGCGATGCGGCAGGCCTTCTCAATCGCGAGGAGGAACTTCTGCTGCTGCTCATCGGTACCCATCGCCGAATCACCGACGGTGCCACCCCAAACCGGCGCCACGAGGGAGCCGACGTTGAGACCATGACCAGCAATCTGGTCGGCCATCTTCTTCAGTGCATCCGAGCTGATATCCGGGTCGGTGTGAGGATGGAACAGGAAGAGATCGACGCCATCGAACTTATGGCCATCGACATTAGCGGCGACCGTGAGCTCGAGCATGCGCTCGAGGGCGATCGGGGGGTGATCGGTGTTGGGCTCCTTGCCGACGAGGCCGGGCCACATCGCGTTGTGCAGTTTCATGATGGTTGGGGTGGGGTTAGGGGTAGTGGGGGGCTGGGCTTACTTCTTAGCCTTCTTGTAGGCGCCCATCGCGGGAGCGGAGGGATTCACTTCTGGGCCGAAGTAACGCAGGCAAACGAGCGGCTCGGTGGTGGAGGTGTTGCGGAACGTGACGCCCTTCTTGGCGCCGGCTTCGGTGCAGAAGTATTCGTCTTCGGTCAGTTCATTGAAGCGAATAAGCTTCGGGCTGTTGAGGACCTGTCCGTTGATCGAACCGGAACCCTGGACGCAGATGAGGCCGTAAGCACCGTTGTCGGTGATGGTGCACTCGGCGCCCGGCTCAACGGTGAGTTCCTTCGCGGTGAAGTACTGGAACTTATCGACCTTACCGTAGACGATCCACTTGTCGGAGTAGCCCTTACCCTCGACGGAGACGACCGGCTCGAGGTAATGGTTGTCCTTAAAGTTCGGGTCGACGTTCTTGTCCCAATCGAGCTGGTCGACGATGAAGTCGACGTCCTTGTGCTTGGACTTCGGCATATCCTTAACGAGTAAGGCCCAAGGCACTTCGCGGCCTTCAACGAGATTCTGGTACATCCCGAATACGTCGGAACCCCACTGCGGCTCGTAGGTGCAAAGCGAACCTGGAGCGTGCAGGATGCACGGGTCAATCAGCCAGCCAGTTCCGGGCTCGAGTTTGTAGGCCTTGGAGAGGGCGAGGATCTTATTGTCTCCCTTATCCCAGTTGGCGATGCACTCGCGAACCTGAGCCTTCGTCGTGCCGGGTTCGAAGCCCATGAACGTGTAAGGGAAATTGTTGCCGACGTTGTTATGCTGCGGAGGGAAGTAGTAGGACTCCGGCTTGCCTTCGAGACCGAGCAGTTTGGCCTGCTTGGCGTTCTGGTGCATGTGGTGCGGAATCGGACCCATGTTGTCGAAGAACTTGGAGTAGACGGGCCACTTCTGGTACTTGCTCCAAATCTTAGAACCGATGAGCGCCGCGCCACATTCCTTGACGGCCTGCTTGAGCGTGAAACGGGTGTTGCCGATCACGACGTAGGAGAGGCCTTCGTCGGGGGTGCGGTTGTCGTTGGCGGCCTCGGTCGTGGAAGCGAACCAGCGTTCATCGATCCCGCCGCGGCTCAGGCCGAAAGCATAGAGATCATCCGGATGGAGCTTAAGGCGCTTACCCGGCTGCAGGAAGGAGCGCGGCACCCAGCACGGAGCGAGGCGCAGGAGCCCGCCGGTCTTGGCGAGTTCCTTTTCCACGAGAGAGGCGACGCCGCTCTTCTTGGTGGAGAGATCTTGGACAATCTTAGGGGAGGACATGGTAGGGGGAGGAAAGAGGGACAGGGAGTTCGGATTTAGGCGACTCCGTGGGCAGGGACAAGAATTGAGTATGCCGACTTACGACTTCAAAAACTGCCAATTAATGGGGCAGGTAACCCCCTGGCCGTTTTCGCCCGTAATCCGGACGGCCTCGGGGCCAGCGGGGACGATGCTCTGGACTTGGCCGAAATCGGCAGACACTGCGGCAGCGGCTTGAATCAACGGAAGGCGGACGCGCTGGTCCTGACGAAAAACTCGGCTCGTCGGGATACCTTTGGCCGCGAGACGGTCTTCGCGGGCGACATCCACGCCGTCGCAGAAATGGGAGCAGACTTCCTCGAGGCCGAGGCGGCCAAGGTGGCGCTTTTCCCAGGGGTGGCCGGGCCGGCCGCCGTTGGAGAGCCAGAACAGGGTAGCAGGGAAGTCAGCGACGTTTTTGAGCGAGAACCAAACGTAGCCCGGGAAGGTCACGGCGGTCCAGGCGAAGGGCTGCGCCTCCGTGGCAGGTGCGTTGACCAGCATAATGAGATCGTCGTTGCCTGGACGAGCTGGGTAGCGCGTGAGATCCGTGTTCGTGCCGTTCTTCATCGGGACGGACTTCAGCGTCGAGAATTCGGCGAACGGTTGGAGCGCGCCGGATTCACCAGACGCCGGGTTCGAGAACTCGCCGGCATAGACGGAGCCGAAGCGAAAAGGGCTGGTTGCGATGCGGGCGGATCCAGCGGGCACAGCCGAAAGGTCGAGCACCGGGTGGTTGCCATAGTTCCAACGGCCCTCGAGATTCTCAATCAGGTGTTCGCCGTAGATTGCATGGTGTCCGGGAATAAGCGTGAATTGTTTGGTCACGGTCGCACCGGTGTCGGTGCCAGTCTGCGTCAACTTAAGTGTCATCGCTGTAGCGGAGACAATTTGCCAAGGGGCGTTGGCAGTATCGCCGTGGGGCGGACCCTTCGCTTGCCCGCCGAAGGGCAGACACATGAAGTCACCCCGGAGGTAGGTGAGCAGGTTCGGGAGCGACTGATCGATCTGCGTCGGAGTCCACGGGGAGAGCGAGAAAGGGGAGGCCTTGAGTCCGTTCAAGTTAAAGGAGACCGGAGCGAGGTGGCCGGCGGTCTGGGTGACAGCCAATTCCACCTCCGGCGTACGCAAAATATAACTCGGGGCTCCGTGGATGGTTTCCATGGTGGTAGGGGAGGGTGATTTGCGGCGAGCCCACCTCGGCTGTCAATGCCACGAGGGCGGCAATGGGTCTCCGCTTGCCTTGCGCGTGCGAGTGCGGTTCGATGCCGTCATGCCGCAACCTTTGCCGATTCTTTACATCAAACCTGGATGCCCTTGGTGCGTTCAGGCCCTTGAGTTCTTCGCCACCCAAGGCGTGAAGCTCGACGTCAAGGACGTCATCGCCGACATGCACCAGATGCGCCAAATGGTGGCCATCACTGGCCAGTCCAAATGCCCGTCTTTCCGCTACGGCGATTTCATCGTCGCCGACTTCGGCGTGGATGAGTTCATCAATAAGGCCCGCAAGCACCCCGCCGTTTGCGCCGACCTAGGTTTGAAGGTTTAATCCGCGAATTGTCGCTTTAACCCTAAAGTTTGCGCTTGGGGTATAGGGTAAAACCCCTAGGGTGTGCGGGTGAGGTTCACCCCAACCTTGTGTCTATTCGTGTGCAGCTGCCTCTTTGCCGCACAGCCCAACGTCGTGCTCATTATGTGCGATGACATGGGTTGGGCGGATCCGGGTTGCTATGGGTCGAAACAAAACCCGACCCCCAATATTGACCGCTTGGCCTCCGAAGGCCTGCGCTTTAATAGTTTCTACGCCACCCAGGCTGTTTGCACCTCGTCGCGCGCCGCCTTGATGACTGGGTGCTACCCCAATCGCCTTGGACTCGGCGGAATGGCGCTCGGTCCGGCTTCCAAGATTGGCCTCAGCAACAACGAGCAGACCCTCGGAACCTTGCTGCGCAACGGCGGCTACCATACGGGCGTCGTTGGTAAATGGCATTTAGGTGATTCGGAGAAATTCTTGCCGCCAGCCCACGGGTTCGATGAATCGATGATTCTACCGTACTCCAACGACATGTGGCCGCTCGGCTACGCGTTGGGCGACGAAAGCCGCCGCAAGATGTATCCTGATTTGCCGCGCTACGTGAAT
>CAIKRN010000312.1 GCA_903829855.1 uncultured Opitutia bacterium | reverse complement strand
GGACCGTTTGTCGTTGGCCAGGGCCCGGGTGGGTACCGTGTAGACGGCTTGGCCGCGATGCCCGCCCTTGATGAGCAATTCGAAGACGTGGGTCTTGCCGGCGCCAGTCGGGGCTTGGACGACGACATCCTCACCTTGGCGCAAGGCCCGGAGGGCGGCTTGCTGCCAGAGGTCGGGAAGGATGATCCGTGATTCCGCCATGGCTGTTTTCCATCAAAGGGCGGATGGGCTCATACGCAAGCCGCAGGGGTTTGCGGTTGCGGGATTTCCTTAGCCCGTGCTACGACTCTCGTCGCATGGCCATCAGCAACGAACTCGCCCGCGGACTCAAGAAAGTCGATAAGGACCTCGACTTCATGATGAGCTGCTTTGTCGAGGTGCTCGAGCAGTTGGACCACAAGGATTTGGCCGGCACTTTGCCTTGGATGGGTAAGCGCAAATTGCGTGGTGTGCAGATTTTTTCATACCGCGGCGTGCAGGCTTACTCGATCGCCTTCCAGTTGCTGAACATGGTCGAGGAGAATGCTTCCGCTCAATCCAAGCGACTGCGCGAAGATAAGCACGGCCTCGCCTCTGATCCTGGCTCGTGGGGTCGCGCCCTCCGCTCGCTCGTCGATGCGGGTCTAACCGACCGACAGATTGCCAAGCGCCTGAATCGTATGCGGGTGGATCCGGTGCTGACGGCTCACCCCACTGAAGCCAAGCGTGCCACCGTCCTGGAGATTCATCGCGAAATCTACAAACTGCTCGTCCGACGTGAGAACAATATGTGGACCGTTGCGGAGCAGCGCGCGATCCGTGAAGAGATTAAGGTCGCCCTCGAGCGCCTCTGGCGGACTGGCGAAATCTATCATCAGAAGCCAGACGTGCAGTCTGAGCTTCGTAATATTAATTATTTCCTCTCCAAGGTTTTCCCGGATGCCGTGGTCAGCATGGACCTGCGCCTGCGTCAGGCCTGGGAAGAGGCCGGCCTAGATGCAGCCCGCATTGAACACCCGGATTCACTGCCGCAAATCGTGCTCGGCACCTGGGTGGGCGGCGATCGCGACGGCCATCCGTTGGTGACGGCTGAAGTCACCACGCGGGCCCTTAATCTTTTCCGTTCTACCGCGATTGCCATCTGTAATGACCGGTTGGAGGTCTTGGGCCAGAGGCTCTCGTTGGGCGATCACCTGCAGCAGCCGCCCGCGGTCTTTATCCGGCAGGTGGAGAAGCATGCGGCCGCGCACGGCGAAGCCGGGGCCGATGCAATTAAGCGCAATATCGGGGAGACTTGGCGCCAGTATGTCAATCTCGTCCGCCTGCGTGTACCCGCCGCCGAAGGGGAGCTCGGTGCTGGCCAGCATCGCTCACCGGAGGGTGTCCTCGCGGATTTACTTTTCTTGCGGGAGACGTTGATTGACGTTGGGGCAGGGCGCATCGCCCGGGCTGAACTCGATCCGCTCATTCGCTTCCTGCGTACTTTCGGTTTCCACATGGCGTCGCTGGATATTCGCCAGAACAGCACCTTCCATGACAAGGCAATCGGCCAGCTGCTCGCTGCGACTGGTCAGGATGATGCTCATTACGCGCAGTGGGACGAATCGCGTCGCCTAGGCTTCCTGGATTCCGAGCTACGTTCCACGCGTCCGTTTATGCGTGAGCAGGCCAGCATCGGCCCAGAGGCGGATGCGGTCGTTGCCTGTCATCGGGCGCTGGTCGTGCATATTGATCAGTATGGCTCGGCGGGCTTGGGCTCGTTGATCGTCAGCATGACCCGATCGGTCTCTGATTTGCTTTCAGTCTACCTGCTTGCCCGTGAAGCTGGCCTGACGGGTGGCGGTTCGGAAGATGCCCACTGTCTCCTGCCGGTCGTACCGCTCTTCGAGACCATCGATGACCTTGAGCGGAGCACGGGCATTATGGATGCGTTCCTGTCCCATCCGATGACTAAGCGCACATTGCAGGCTCGCCGTGATGCGGGCATCACTGATGGGCTGACCCAGCAGGTCATGATTGGTTACTCCGACTCCAATAAGGACGGAGGCATTCTGGCTTCACTCTGGAATCTTTACCGAGCTCAGCAGAATCTCGCCGCGGTGGGTGAGAAGCACGGCGTCCGGATCATCTTCTTCCATGGCCGAGGAGGCACGATTTCGCGCGGCGCCGGCCCGACCCACCGCTTTATCGATGCGCTCCCGCAGGGCACCATCCATGGTGAGATGCGCGTGACCGAGCAGGGTGAGAGCATCACCCAGAAGTACGCCAACCATATCACCGCGGTGAATAATTTGGAGTTACTCACGGCGGGTGTGACCCAGAATACGTTCCTGCACGACGTGGCGGTTCGAAATGAATCCATCCAGGCCAAGGTCATGGACCGCTTGGCGGAATTCTCCCGCGAAGCTTACCAGTCCCTCATTCGGACTCCTCGCTTTATTGACTTCTTCCGTCAGGCCACCCCGATCGATGTCATTGAGGCCAGTCGGATTGGTTCGCGTCCCTCACGTCGTACTGGTGCCGCCTCCCTCGAAGACTTGCGTGCCATTCCTTGGGTCTTCGCCTGGAGTCAGGCCCGTTTCTACTTGTCAGGTTGGTATGGCGTTGGCTCGGCCTTGGCACGCCTCAAGGAAGAAGACCCCAAGGGCTTCGAGATTATCCGGAAGAATTACGATAACTGGGCACCGCTCCGTTATATGCTAAAGAACGCTTCCACGAGCGTCTTGGCGTCAAATCGTAATATGATGAAGCTCTACGGTGGCTTGGTCACGGATCGTAAGCTCCGGAATCACTTTCTGAAGCGCATCCTCGCGGAGCATAACCTCGCACGGAAGATGCTCGATGAACTTTCTGGCTCCAAGCTCAGTGAAGGTCGCCCGCGCCTCCGCAAGGTTATCGCCCTGCGCGAATCCGCGATCGACCTACTGCACGAGCAGCAGGTGAGCCTCTTGAAGGATTGGCGCAAGAAGGTGGCGGAAGGCGATCGCAAGGAAGCGGACGCCTTGCTTCCTCAGATGTTGCTCTCGCTGAATGCCATCGCGGCCGGCTTGCAGGCGACGGGCTGAGTTCGTTTTAAGACCAAGCAGCAGGCCGGTCTCCGCGAGGAGGCCGGCCTGCTTGCTTTACGGGGCCTTAGGCTCAGACGTGTTTCCAGAAATCCATCAAGAACCGCGTGGCCAGCTGGGCGAGTAGGACGATGTTCCAGAAGATCAGCTGCAGGCCTAGGGAAGGCCCGAAGCCCATGCTGAGGACCTGTGCGGAGGCGCTGGTCACTAAGAGGACTACCGTGGCAGTGCACAGGGAGATGACCAGGATTTCCACGGACTTAGGAATAAAGCCTGAGAGGCTCGTGTCGGCCATGCAGATGGCGGCAAACGTGAGGGCGAGGGAGAGGAGTCCAGTCAGGCCGATCCCAATCAAGGTGCCGTCTTTACCAAAGAAGTGCTTAGCCGCAAGGCGCCCGAGGAGCGGGACGTAAATGACGACCATCGCTAGGGCGATCCAGAAGCCCGGGCTGGCGTAGTCCTGACCGAGAATCTTTTCAGCATACGTTTCGGCCGCGTGTTTAATCACGGCTTCTTTCACGGCGGTAAGCGGGTTTGTTAGGAGGATGACCACGGGAAAAACCTAGGGTTCCGGTCTCTTTTGTCCACGCCTAAGGCGCAGGGCTCAGTGCGTCCACTCCTCGTGGGAAGAGGCCCAGAGATCATAGTTCAACGAGCGCTTGCCTGTGGGGACGAGTCGGAAGTAGCCGCCAGAGGCCTTGATAATCGCGAGCCCGGCTGCGACGTCCCAAAGATTGGTGCCAGATTCGTAGTAGGTATCTGCCACGCCTTCTCCCACGTAGGCGAGGGCGAGGGCAGCTGAACCAATCATGCGGATTTTTTTGTAACGGGCAACTTGGTCGATGAAGCGCTGCATGGCGGGACCAGACTTATCAGCCGCCGCGGGGAAGCCCGTCATGATGCAGGCATCCTTCATGTCTTTCACCCAGCCGGGCGTGATGCGAACGCCATTGATAAAACTACCATCGCCGACGACCCCGAGGGTGG
The DNA here is from genome assembly GCA_903829855.1 of uncultured Opitutia bacterium. GTDB lineage: Bacteria > Verrucomicrobiota > Verrucomicrobiia > Opitutales > UBA953 > UBA953. The sequence continues at coordinate 137 of CAIKRN010000312.1, read as the reverse complement.
TCTTCTTGCCCGTGAAGTCATGAATGACGCCCAGGACGGGCTCTTTGCCGCGCATCAGGCCAAGTGAGACGCAGGTCGACGGTTGGCGTCGGAGGTAATTGTAGGTGCCGTCGAGTGGGTCGACAACCCAGTAGAGG
>CAIKRN010000311.1 GCA_903829855.1 uncultured Opitutia bacterium | reverse complement strand
GTGGCGAGCGCAAGTGTGCACGGCAGGCTTTGCGACTTGGAAGCCGTGCCATCTTGCTTCATAGCATTTGCCCGTGGCGAAGCCTCGTATCCTCCCTCCCGTGCTTGAAGTCTCGCGTCTGCGCATCGCGCGCGAAGGCAAAGTCATCCTGCGCGGTTTGGATTGGAAGGTCAGTGCCGGTGAGCACTGGGTGGTCCTCGGCCCGAATGGCGCGGGCAAATCCTCGCTCCTGGCGGCGCTCACGGGTTACTTTGCTCCGACTTCTGGCCGGGTGACGGTGCTCGGCGAGACTTTCGGTCGCAGTGACTGGCGCGAGTTGCGCCGCCGCATCGGACTCGTCGGGCCGTCCGTCGCCGCCATGATTCAGCCCTCAGAACCTGCCTTGTTCGTCGTGGCGGGCGGGGTCGATGGGCTGATTAATCTTTGGAAGCGCCCGCGCCCAGCCGTGCTTGCCCGCGCCCGTCGCTTGCTTCGGCAACTGCGCATCGGCGATCTGGCCAATCGTGATTGGGGTCACTTGTCGCAGGGTGAACGTCAGCGGGTGCTGATCGCCCGCGCCCTTGCGGCGGAGCCAGCCTTGTTGATTTTGGATGAGCCATGTGCTGGGCTTGATCCCGTCGCGCGCGCCGTTTTTTTGGCCTTCATTCGCCGCCTGCCTAAACTTTCACCGGGCATCGCCTTGGTGCTCGTCACCCATCATGTCGAAGAGATCGTCCCGGTCTTTACGCACGTGCTCATGGTGCGCCGCGGCGGTGTGCTCATCGCTGGTCCGCTGGCTGCCGTGATGCGACCTAAGCACTTGAGTGCTCTCTTCGGCCGGAAGGTAGGCCTGCGGCATTCCTCGGCCGGTTGGGCCCTTTCCGTGTCGACCCGCTAGGTCAGCCCAATCCGCTTTCGACTTCCCCTCCGCCCTGTCCTCGGTCTACTCATAGCCCTTCGTATGCCGTCACCGTTCGACAACATCCTCCCTCGCTATGACGCCGTCGTCATTGGTGCCGGTCTGGGCGGAATGACCGCAGCGAATAACTTGGCGAAGTTCGGCCGCAAGGTGCTGCTCCTCGAGCACCACTATCAGCTCGGTGGCCTCGCCACCTACTTCAAGCGCGTCGGGGGTCACGTCTTCGATATCTCCCTGCACGGCTTCCCACATGGCATGATCAAGTCGACCCGCCGCTATTGGACCAAGGAAATCTCCGACCGCATCCATCAGCTGAAGGATGTCCGCTTCATTAATCCTGACTTCGACGTCCGTACGACCTTCGACCGTGCGGACTTCACGCGCATCCTCATCGAGCAGTTCAAGCTATCGGCGGAGACTGTTGAGGCCTTTTTCGCCCACTTACGGGAGATGAATTATTACGACAACGATGCGCGCACCACGCGCCAGTTGTTCGAGCAATTCTTTCCGGGCCGACCAGATGTGCAGCGCCTGCTCCTCGAGCCGATTGCTTACGCCAACGGATCTACGCTTGATGACCCGGCGATCACCTTTGGCATCGTCTTCTCGAACTTCATGTCGAAGGGCGTATTCATCTTCCAAGGCGGCACGGATACGATGATCAACCTGATGACCGCGGAGATGAAGGCCAACGGGGTCGATATCCGCCGTAATGTCCTGGTCGAAAAAGTCCTGGTCGAAAAAGACGCCGCCGGTCGCCGTCGCGTTGTGGGCGTGAAGCTGCGCGGCACTCGGATGGGCGAAGAAGTCGAGGTGGCCTGCGCCACCGTCGTCTCTAACGCCAACATCAAGGACACGGTCCTGAAGATGGGCGGGGAGGATGCCTTTGAGGCTCCGTTCCTCGACGAGGCCCGCAAGGTCCGCGTGAACACTTCTTCTTGTCAGGTCTACATGGGCGTGCGCGAAGGTGAAAGCATCCCGCATATCGGCGACCTCGTCTTCACTTCCGAGGCGAAGCCTTTCTCGAGTCACGAGCTCATTGATTTCCATACGACTTCGCGCACCTACTCGGTGTATTACCCTGATACCCGTCCGCACACCAAGACGCCCCGCTACGCCGTTGTCACCTCGGTGAATCAGCAGTGGGAGGATTGGGCAAACCTCTCGGCCGAAGATTACGCGGCGAACAAGGCACGTGTCATCGAAGAATCTTTCCGTGGACTGGAGAAATTCATCCCCGATATTCGCAGCAAGGTCGATCACGCCGAAGCGGCGACCCCGCGCACGGTGAATCGTTATGTCCGCCACGTCGGCGGGACCTCTTTCGGCACTAAGTTCGAAGGCCTTAAGGTCTCGATGGCCCTCCCTGAGCAGGTCGGCGGGTTCTATCATGCCGGCAGCGTCGGCATCATTATGTCTGGCTGGCTCGGCACGATTAATTAC
>CAIKRN010000310.1 GCA_903829855.1 uncultured Opitutia bacterium | reverse complement strand
TCGAAGCCGCGCAGGGCGTCGAGTGAGAGTAGGCGTTCCGACTTGGGGGCGACGGCTTCCGCCGCAGGAGCAGGGGTTTCCATAGGTGGGGTGACAAGGGAATAGCCCGACGGTTCCGTCGGGTCGACGGCAAACGCTGGCTCAGCGCCCCACCCCAGCCGCTGGTAGCAACTCCGCCACCTGAATCGCCACCGCTTCATCATAATTCTTCAAGGCGGCACTCAAGGCCGCCCGGTCATTACCGTGACGCTTGAGCAAGGCCTGCGCGTAAGCCAAGGCGGAGTGGAATTTCCCGTCGCCGTCGACGTCCAGCCAGATGGGATTCGTGGAACCGATGACTCGAGCGCCTAGAACCTTACTGGTCGGCTGGTAGGGGCGAGCAATACCCCAGAACGGCTCACTGACGCCGGGGCCGGTCGCAATCACCACCAAATGGACGTCGTGTGCTGGCCGGGGAATCATCCACGTAATCTTCGCCTTCAACCCCGCCCGATGGTCATCGCGAATATCCTGCTCACGAATTAGGCGCCCATTGGCATAAAGTTCAATATGATCAGCCTGTGCCCACGCTGGCCCGAGCACGGATGCCTCGACCTTGATGACTTCCCCCAAGCCAGTAGCGAGGTCGCCCACGATGAACTTATCGTTTACCTTCAGGTGCGTGAGGAGTCCGAGGCTGACTAAGAGCCGGCCCTGCTGATAACTCCGCCAGATTTCGTCTAGGTCCAGATGGGCCGGGTCTTCATCCCGCGTCGCCACATAAGTGCGCCCCTGCCCTACGATGAAGCGATTCACATCATGGCTATCGCTCGAAGCGATGGCCGAGATGCGCAGCCCGCGATTCAACAGCGCGAACCAATCGCGGTAAAGCTGATGGATGTCAGACTGCATCGCGCCGGAGGTAACCACCTCGACGGCGTCGATATTTGCCAAGGCGGCCTCATCGCGATGCTTTCCTGTCTTGGGATTAAACTGCGTCTCGCCGAAGGGGATGAAGCCTTGATGGTCATCGCGAGGGTGATTGAGCGTAATCACCTTCACGCCGGGCGCCGCCCGCATCAACGGCACCAACTTAGACCAATCATCCTCCTTGGCATTCACGACCGGCGAGCCGCGCTCTACGGGGAAGGCATTGAAGTGGCCCCGATTCGTGGTGACTTCATTGCCGACGACTGACGTAAAATATCCCGATACGCCCATCTTACTCGCGACCGGGGCAAAGTCCGCGTGGTGATTGTGGTCGGTGGCGATGGCTAATTCAATGCCCTCACCCGCCAGGGTGATCATCCGCTCCTCAATCGTGGCATCACCATGCCGGCTGTGGGTGAAGGTGTGGATATGGCTATCGGCCGCCACCCAGCCTTCGGTGGGCACTTCGCGATGCAACTTGAAGGCAACCTGCTGAGTCCCACCGGCCGAGAGCGAAATCTTGGCACGCTCGAGACCCCACTCAAAGCCGCGCCCCGCATGCAGCACATAATCTCCGGGTGCGGTATAAATCGTGACCTGGCCATCCTTGACATACACCACGCCCGTGCGAACCGCGACGCTGGCGGCGGGCTCAGCGCGTAGAGGTTGAAGCGTTCCATCCAAGCGGGTGAGCGTTAATCGACTAGGTAAAACTTTGCCTGAGTTCGCATCCGTCACGGCGACCACGATACTCGCGCCGGCCAGAAAATCTCGCCCGGGCTTATCGACGATGGTAATCGGGCCGACCTCAATATCATCCAAAGCCTTCGGTGCCTCGATCGTCAGGATATTCTCGCCGTCACGAAGCGACCCTCTGGGCAAAGCGAATAACGCCTCGAGGGCCTCCTCTGCCGAAACGAGATTACCCAGCCGGCGGCCATTAAGTTTCACCTGCCAATCCAGCTTAACATCACGCTGCCAAATCCGGAGCGTCTGCTCGGTCGCGTTGGACTTAGCTTGGAAGCGATATTCCAATCGCTCAGCGTCCACCTTCCGATCCTTAAAAATATCCCACTCCCATTGACCGGGTTTTCCGAGATGAAGCCGGCGGGTCTCCAGCTCAAGCTGACCATCTGCGGCACCCAACATCCGCGGAATGAGCATCATAGCCACGAGGCATGCCGTGAACGCTGGGGTCATGAGACACTTTGACAGCACCCCTCCGGGAAAGTCACGCCCGACCCAGCGGATTACCCAAGAAGATAGGCGAATCTGACGGTTTTGGGCGAGTCCCCGCGCTTACATTCGCTCGACCGGCTCGATACCCAGGAGACGCAGGCCAGTTTCCATGACCGCACACGTGCGCGCGCAGAGCATGAGACGACGCGCCTTCACGGCCGGGTCATCCACAATGACGCTATCCGCGGCGTAGAACGTACCGTAAGCGGCGGCGAGTTCGTGCAAGTAGGTGCAGAGATGATGCGGGCGAAGTTCTTCGAGT
>CAIKRN010000309.1 GCA_903829855.1 uncultured Opitutia bacterium | reverse complement strand
CTGCCTCCAGGGTGGGCGGGTTGTCCCCAACCCGCCGTTCGCCGATCAACATCCGCACCTCTCTCGATATTCTATTCTCTCACCGCTCAACGGACGGCTGAGGACAGCCGTCCCTACCTCGCACAAAACGCCAACCGCCAACCGCTACCACCTGTAATGGGTAGGGGCAGCACCGCGTGCTGCCCTAGTCTGCATCTCTCGGGTCCTCCGGCCCTCGTGCCCTCGAGCTATGCCCCTACCTCCTACCTCCTACCCCGCCGCGCCACTCACCTCCTCATCACCAAATTCCCCATGGCCTTGGGGTCTTTGAATTTCGTCCCACTAGGGAAGAGCATATAATACTCGGGCACGTTACCTGCCATCCGCTGGCGGCAGATATTCACGCCCCACGGAAAGGCCTTACTGGGGACCTCACCCTCGATGGGCTTGGCTTCGATCAGTGCCTCGACGATCCAGCGGTCCGCCAACTTTTTCACCGCGATATTCTTCACGGTATAGAAACTAGCCAAGTCCTCCGAGCGCGTGGTGATACACTCATCAAGCACGGTGCCGTTGGGGTTAATCACAATCAGCGGGCGGATGCCCTTGGCGGTCTCGAGTCGGATCTCGATGGTGTCGTCGTTGAAAATCGCATAGCTATCACGATCTTTACAGGCCGCGCGGATTTTCTCCATCTTGGGTTCGCGGCATTCGATCCCGACAACGAGCCCGCTGTGATCCGCCAGCCAGCGGAACGCCACATGGGTGCTGAGGTGATAGGGGGTCTCGCCGGTGACCATGTCGCTCAGGGGCGTGGTGGCCCGGTTCTCGGGGTCGGTCCAGAAGGGCTTGGTGAGGTCGCCATCAATCTTGGGCGGATGGTGGGCGAAGTAGCCCGTGACGCCGCCGTTGCTGCGTTGCAGGTTCGTGAACAGGGCCTTGAGCGGCTGCATCTCCGCTTCGAGCAGGGCGATGCGCTGCGTATAGATGCTCTCGCCGGTCTTGGCCTTGGCGGCGCTCAGGAGCGCAAAGAACTTTTCAATATCCGCCGGCTTCAAGTAGCCACCATTGGCGGTGACCTCGCGGGCCTCCGGGCGTGCCCACACGGTCTCGGCGAACTCATGGAACTCCTTCATCTCCGCCTGGGCGGGCCCGAAGAACAAGCGGTAGTATTCGTCGAGCACCGCCGGCAGGTTGAGATCCCGCTCCCACATCATGCGGGCGTGGAGGTAAATCATGAGGTGCGATAGGCCCGGCCGCCGCAGATTATTAGTCGCGCCGGGCTTGATCTCGTTGCTGGAAATCCACGGCACCTCGACGTCATAGCCGGCGGCGTGATCGTAGGCGGCCTGGAGATTAGTCTGCATGATCTTGCTGAAGAACACGGGCACGGGCGGCGCGGCCCGGATGTCCGCCTGCTCAAGGTAGTGGTCCATGATGATCAACTGCTCGCGGCCGTCCTTCATGCGCTTCAGCCATTCTTTACGTAGCTCGAGATCGCCGTTCCAGGGCGGCAACATCCAGCCCGTGCTGTGCTGCATGAGGCCCACCAGCACGCTATCGGGGATCTTCTCAATGGTAGTCGGCGGCATGGTGGTGCCGCTGTAGGCCATGACGGTGAACTTGCGTCCGGGGTGCTGGGCGGTGACACGCTTCACGATGTCCAAATTGAAATCCCAGGCGTAGTTACTGAAGTTGCCGTAGATACCGCGCTCGGCCTGATCCCAGCCAGCGGCGACGTCGGCACTGTCGATGGCGGACCAGCCATCGGGCTGCCCGAGGCTATCGTATTCGATACCGGGATAGAATTGGCGCGTGAAGTCGAGTGAGGTGATAAAATCGGCGCGTAGCTTTTCGCTATTCAGTTTGGGCGAATTATACCTGGGCTTCCCGTTGATGAGGCCGAAGTAGGCGGGATCAGCCTCTTTGCCGAAGTAGGTCAAGCGGCCCACGGCATGGTATATGGGGATGACCTTGCTGGTCCCCACGCCCATGGATTTATACCACATCATCTCCTGCCGG
>CAIKRN010000308.1 GCA_903829855.1 uncultured Opitutia bacterium | reverse complement strand
GGGCAGCACGCGGTGCTGCCCCTACCTTCGATGCAGCGGATGCGATGTCATCGCATCCTGCCCTCATTCCAGGATGAGCAAGACGGCTGAAGCCGGAGGCAGGGTGATGGTGGTGTTGCCGGCGGAGAGGGTGAGGGCTTCGGGGGTCTTGGGCGCCCAAGTGCCGTCGGCGTTCACGGCCGCGCCAGCGAAGGTGACGCCGCTGGTGGCATCAATCGACGGCGCGGTGAGGCGCAGGGCTTGGCCCTTGGTGAACTGGGCGCCGGCGGCGATCGACGCGGCGACGGGCTTGGTGAGATCCTTGTTCACGAGGGTGACGCGCAATTTGCCGTCCGTGCCGAGCACGGAGTGGGTGATGAAGTTGGCGTCGGTCTTGAGTTCGGAGGCGACGAGGCGTCCTTGCGCGGCGCGGCTGAAGAAGAGCATGCCGTAATACATCGGCGCCGCGACGTAGCGGGACGTCTTCTTGTCGAAGACAATCGGCGAATAGTTGTTCGCGGTGAAGCTGCCATGGAAGTTCACGCCCTGGCCGCCGGCCTGGGCGACATCGAACATGAAGTCGATCGACCACAGCGCGGAGACGAAGGCGTTGCTCACGCCGCGCTTGCCGCCGCCGGACGCGGTGTTGCACTCGCCGATGCGATACGGGACGCCGACCGAGGTGGCGTCCTTGAGCTTGATGATCCAGTCATCGGGATACTTCTCGCCGAGAAGTTTCTCGACCGACGTGAAGCGTTGGGCCTTCGGGTCGGCCTCCGGTGCGGAGAGGTGGTAGACGTGCGAGGTGGCCAGCGCGATGCGGTCCTTGAAGTCGGCCATGAAGAGCGGCATCCAGTTCGTGCTCTTGGTCAGCGCTGGGCCGGTGATGGGAATCTTGGCATCCTTGGCCTTGATAGCATCGTAGGCCGCGGTGAACTCGGCCTTATACTGCGGATAGCGCCAGCTGTTCGGTCGGATGCCTTCGCGCTTCGGGCCTTTCGGGTAGAGGTTGGGTTCGTTGCCGATCTCGATGGCGATGATTTCCTTCGCGCCGACCTTCCAGGCGTAATCGGCCTCGTCGGCCGCCATCGCGGGGTCGTTAGCGCCGAGGTTGACGCCGTAGATGATCTTCCAGCCGGCTGTTCGGGCGAAGTCGAAGAACGCGTCGATGGACTTCGGGCCGATCGTGCGAGGGTCAGTGACGTACTTGTTGTCCTGCATCGACTCGAGCGCCGGGGCGCCCTCGCGCTTGAAGAAGGTCGAGTCGACGTTGTTGGCGCCGATGCGGAAGACGCCGGGGCCGAGCGTGCGACAAAGCGCGATGAGGTCCAGGTTCTGCGCGCTGAAACAATCGCGGGCCATCAGTTTCTTCTCGGTGCTCAGCCCGACGAAGTCTGGCGCGATGGCGAGGCCTTTGATGTCGGCATGCACAATAACTGTGGCGGGCACGGGTTCGGCGGCGACGAGTGAAGCGATGCTAAGGAGGAGGGCGAAGGGGAGTCGGTCCATGGGGTATTTTAAAAAGGTAAAGCTGCCAGGGTGCAAAGGAGATTGTGGGGGCGGGCTGGCATGGTGAACCGCTGCGAGGCAGAGGCATTTTGTCTTGAGGTAGGGACGGCTGTCCTCAGCCGTCCGTTCGTCGGATGAGGTGCGGATGTGCATCGGGTTAACGGCGGGTTGGGGACAACCCGCCCTACCCGAGGCAGACGAGGGCAGCACGCGGTGCTGCCCCACCCTGATTCATTCAATTCAGGTATCCATGCTGCACATTATATTCGCTCTTAATTTCGAAATGCTTGGAATGACGCCACTACCCCCATGGCTACGCCTGACTCTCCTTCCCCGACCCGGTCCTGGTTTCGCACCGAAGATTTCTGGGCTATCCTGCTGGGCCTAGGGCTCGTCATCGCCGCGGCGATCTTGTTGTTCGCCGGTAGCAGCCTGAAGTGGTTGGCGGTCATGCCGGCCAAATGGACGGACGCGGGCGTCGCGGTATCGCAGTTGTTCACGGCATTGCCCCGCTATCTAGCCCTCTTCGCACTCTTGGCCGTCGTGCTTGGATTAGGCGCCCGGGCGATCGGTCTCTCGCTCCAGCGTTTTCTAGGCTCCTTCGCGGTCATCTTCGCGGCCACGACGGTCATCATCTTGCTGGGTGCGTGGGCTGAAGCCGGCCGCTACACGCTCGAGCCTCCGCTGGTTGCGCTCGCGATCGGTTTGCTGCTCTCCAATTTCGTTCGCCTGCCTGCGTGGCTCAATGAAGGCCTGCGCGTGGAATATTACGTGAAGGTGGGTATCGTGCTGCTCGGGGCGACCTTGCCGCTCAATCTCATATTATCGGCCGGCCCGGTCGCTATGGGTCAAGCCGCAGTCGTCTCGCTGGTTACCTTCGGCACGATCTTCTTCGTCGCGCGTCGCCTCGGCCTTGATCAGCGCTTCGCGGCC
>CAIKRN010000307.1 GCA_903829855.1 uncultured Opitutia bacterium | reverse complement strand
CACACTGTGGGCCAAACCTTCACCTATAAGGATGCCCTCTACACGGTCAAAGGCATTGACTTGGAGTCCAAGTCGGTGACCTTTAATAAACACTTCGCTCCTAACCCCAAGAAGCCGAAGAAGACCTTTACCGAGGAGTTGACTGTACCGCCTCCGCCCCCTCCGCCTCCCCCCAAGGCGAAGGCCCCTTCCGTCGAGAAAACCCCAACCAAGAAATAACCTTTCAAAGCCCCAACCATGAAAAAACTCCATCGTTCGCAACTTGCCTGGGCCGCCCTAGCCCTTGCCTTGGCTGCCGGTTCCCTGATTGCCCAGAGTGGCGATCCCCAGGTCCGTAAGACCCAATTGCTCGGTGAGGCCATCAAGGCCCGCGAGGATGGCAACCTCCAGGTTGCTCAGGATAAGTATAAAGAGATTCTCCAAATCGACTCTAAGGACCAAGGCGCCGCCGAAGGCTTGGCCTCCGTGAGCGACATCCTTGCTGCGGCCGAAGCCAAGAAGAAGGCCTCCGAGGATGCCGCCGCCGCCGCCGCCAAGAAGATGACCGACGAGGAAGCGGCTGCTGCCGCCAAGAAGAAGGCTGATGACGAAGCCGCCGCCGCTGCCAAGCTGCTCACCCCCTTACAAGCCGAAGCCGCCAAGCACGAGAAGCTGCTCGCCGAAGTCGCCCAAGCCGGCGAAGTAGCGAAGAAGCAGGCTGCCGACGGGCAGTTTGATGGGGCCCTCAAGCTCCTCAAGGAGGCCTCTGATGAATTAGCCAAGATCCCCGTCACGCCTGCCGCTAAGAAGGCTGCCGATAGTTTGGCGATTACCCGACAGGAGATCGTGCTCCAGCGCGACTCCGGTGACAAGGGTGGTGCCACCGTCGCTCGCGAGGAAGTCACTCGTCTCGCCGGCCTGAACGCCGACAAGCTCCACAAGTGCGACGAAGCCGTCTCGGCGGCAGAATCCCTCATTCGCAAGGGCTCTGCTGACTCTCTCGATAAGGCGCTCGTTCAACTTGACGACGCCGATCGTGATTTGGGTCCAGTCAGCATTTCAAACAAGCCGCTCAAGGATCGTATTACCGATGCCAAGGCTTCCGCCATCGCCCGCCGCGCCCTCGTTGCCATGGAAGATCGCGAAATGACCAAGGCAGACTCTTTGGTGCGCGACTACGCCAAGTTGAAGGGCGCGGAAGACCCCACCGCCATTCGTCTCCAGAACGAGCTGGCGTCCAAGAAAGAGAACCCGACCTACCGGAATATCGACGAGCTTTCCCCTGGCCTCCGTGCCAAGGATGATAAGGTCAACGACCTCCTCGTGAAGGGCCGCGCCCGCTACCTCTATGGAGATTACCAGGGTTCGCTGGATGCCTACCGCGAAGTACTCCAGTACCAGCCCAACAATTCCGAATCCAAGGCTTACCAGGTCCGCATCCGTCAGATGCTTTCCGAAAACTCCGGCCAGTGGAACCGTGGCGTCACCAAGGGCAAGCTCCTTGAGCTCCTCGACGAAAGCTGGAAACTGCCAGAAGTCTTTAATCGCGAGCTCGCCAAGACCGACCCCAATAACATGGCGGACCCGATCATCGAAAAGATGAAGTCCATCCAGATTCCGGACCCCGGCTTCAGTGTCCGCGATCAGCCTCTCGAGCGCGCCCTCCAGACCCTCGTTCAGAATTCCCAGACCTACGACAAAGACCAGAAGGGCGTGAACATCGTCCTCCTCGATCCGGCCAACAAGAACCCCAGCGTCAGCATCCAGCTGCGCGGGGTTTCCGTCTACGAGTGCCTTGGCTACGTCTGTAAGCGCGTCGGCTTTAGCTTCTCGGTCAGCGCTAGCGGTATCGTTGAAGTGCGCGAAGACTCTGGCGACAGCCTCCTGGAAACCGAAATCTACCCGCTCTCATCCGCGGCGGTGCTTAAGATGACGGGCATGAGCGCCAGCGGCAGTGCCCCTGCGGCCGGTGCCCCTGCGGCCGGTGCTGCGGCCAATCCTTTCGGTGGTGCTGCGGCTGGTGGAGCTGGAGCTGGCGACGGTCAGCGCCCTGAAGAAGTCGCAATCAAGAACTTCCTGACCCGCTCAGGGGTCGCTTTTGAGCCGCCCGCCACGCTCTCGTATGATGGTACGAACTTAATTGTTTATCAGAGCCGTAAGAATCTCGACCGGGTGAAGAATATCATCCGCCGTTACTCCGACATCAAGCAGGTCCACATCGAAGCCAAGTTCATGGAAGTGGAGCAGAAACTCCTCAATGAGCTCGGCGTGAATTGGGCCGTGTCGCCCACCGTCGGCGGCCCAGCGGCGGGCAATGTCGGCATTCCCAGTGCGGGCCCCGTTGGGGTCGGCTCGGATAACCGTAGCATCAGCACGGTTTTCGCCAATAATAACACGGGACAAAAGAGCCTGACGGTTAATAACGGCGTTGGTACGCCTCAATCCATTGCGGATACCGCCCCGAATTTCCCAGGAGGCATCAATCTCGGATCCGGCACGAACGCTTTGTTTAATAATAAAGTGGGTGTCTTGGGTGCCTATGACCTTGCGGTCGCGGTCCGTGCCCTTGAGCAGGCTTCCGGCAGCGATTTGATGTCTTCCCCTAGCCTCACCGTCCTCGACGGCAAGACGGCCGTCATCAAGGTCGCTCAGCTGCTTCGCTACCCTCAGGCCTACGGCGACACCCAGTCTAACGTCGGCGCTGGCACCGCCGCCGCTGGTGGCGGTGCTGCTGCAAGCAGTGCTGGTGTAACGATCACGGCAGGTACGCCCCAGGACTTCACGGTCCAGGAAGTCGGCGTGACGCTCGAAGTCACCCCGACGGTTGCTGCGGATGACTCCATCGCCCTCAACCTCAAGCCGAAGGTGACTGAATTCGAAGGCTTCGTGGAATACGGTGGCACCTCGATCGCTATCTCCTCAGGCACCACGGTCACCGTGCCCTCAGGCTTCTTCCAGCCGATCTTCAGCACCCGCGAAGTCACCACCGACGTCACCGTCTTCGACGGTGCCACTGTGGTCATCGGCGGACTGACGCGCGAAGAGGTCAAGACGGTCGAAGACAAGGTCCCTGTCCTGGGATCGATTCCCTTCATCGGCGCGGCCTTCCGCTCCAGCGGTAAGACCGTCCAAAAGCGCAGCTTAATGGTCTTCGTGACCGCCAACCTCGTTTCCCCTGGTGGCGCCACCCTGCGCAGCACCCATCCAGGCATGCGTGCCGGTTCGACCTTCTCGAACCCCACGCTCGTTTCTCCGGGTGGTGCAGTTTACCGCGAGCCAATCGAAGCGGCAGTACCTGGTTCCGTCATCACGGCACCGGCCGCCAAGCCAGACGCTGCTAAGTAAACATTTCGTCCACGGACGACTACGGGCCCGCCTCTTTGGCGGGCCCGCTTTTTTCTCGAAGGGACGGAGCGGTCGCCCGACACTTACGCCATGCGCTGGCTGCTTGTGGATGGATTCAATCTGATCTTCCGGAGTCACTTCGCCATGGAGCGGTCGAATCTCCGACGTCAGTCGGACCAGTTCCCCACCGGGGCCCTGCATGGATGGATGAAGTCATTGCTCGATCTGCGCGAATCCGAGAAGCCCGATCGCTTTGCCGTCTTTTTCGATTTGGGCGGCTCTGATCGGCACCTTGCCGTCCTCCCGGAATACAAGGCTCAACGCGATGAGACCCCGGAGGATATCGTCTTGCAGCTGCCGGAGATCAAGCGCCTGACGGGACTCCTCGGGTTTCAGATTGTCGAAAAGCGTGGCGTCGAGGCGGATGATTTGATTGCCACGGCGGTGCACAGACTCACGGCCTCCGGCCATGAGTGTATCATCGTGAGTGCCGATAAGGACTTCGGGCAATGCGTCGGCGGGAAGGTGCTACAGCTTACCCCACCGCCTACGGCGAATCCGGCGTTGGGCTGGCGGCGGATGGATGTGGCCGGCGTGACGGCCAAGTTCGGCGTACCACCCGAACGGATTGCCGACTATCTGGCGCTCGTGGGCGACGCCTCAGATAATATTCCCGGCCTGCGCGGCGTGGGTCCCAAGACGGCGGTAAAATGGATTGCCGAACATGGCGGGTTGGAGGGCGTGCTGGCGGCCGTGGAGTCCATTCAGCCCGAGCGTTTCCGTGAGCAGATCCGCACCGAAGCCGACCGGATTCGCGGGAACTTAAAACTGGTCACGTTCCAGACCGATTTCCCTTTTGAGCCTGGCGACCAACCCGCGGAAGATGTCGACGGGGTCATCGATTTCCTCGGGGAGATGGAAATGCACTCCACCTTGCGGCGCTATCAGGTGAAGCACGGACGCAAGGAAAGCCCGTTGCCCTCGGTCGTGCCAAAGGCGGTGAGTAAGTCGTCCCCGCCCGCCGAGCCTCGCCAGGGCGAGTTATTCTGAGCCAACAAAAAGGCCCGCCGGTAAGGGCGGGCCTGATGTGCAAAGCCTCGGGTGAGGCTTAGTTCTTCTTGTCGGCTTTCTTTTCAACCTTCGGCGCTTCGATGGTCGCCTGAGCGGCCGGAGCACCGTGGTTCTTTTCAACGTAGGCCTTCACTTCGTCCTGCGTGAGGGCGACCCAGAACTTGGCTTCGAGGACGTCGAAGACGATGTTGTTGGTGAAGAGACCGTAGGTCTTACCCATGTGCTCGGCGTTCTTGGTGAGGATTTCGGTGACCTTGGCGATATCGTCCTGGATGCGCTTCTTGGCGGCTTCATCGGCGGCGGACTGCTCGGCAGCGCGGAGCTGGAGGAGGCTGTTCTGCTGGGCTTGGATGATGTTGATATTGCGCTCGAAGAGAGGGATGTGTTCGCCAGTCATCTTGCAGAGCTGGATCATCTTCTGGTTACCACGGGCGACGACGTCGTTTTCCTTGAACTCGGGGTTCTTGCGGAGTTCGGCGATTTGTTCATCGGTCACCGGTGACATCAGCTGGATGGCGTCGTTCTGGATGAAGTGCGGGCGAATCGCGACCGTATCCATCTTGAAGCCGTAGACCTTCTCGAAGATGCCGTCCTTCTGGTTGAAGTCTTGGAGTTCGGTTTCGCGCTGCTTGGTCACGGCGTCCTTCTCGGCGTCGGTGAGGGCGTTCTGGATGCGCTGGTTGAGTTCGACGATCTTCTGGGCCTGGGCGACCATGACGTTCACATCATTGCTGAAGCGCGTGAGGGTCTCCGGGTGGCTGATTGTGACGAACTTGAAGAAGACCTTATTGTCGTGCTGCAGGAGGTTTTCGTCGACCTTGGGGGCAGCGGGGGTGTCGGTGGCTGGCATGGGAGTACTGGGGTTTGGGGCGGGGTGGGGAAATTACTTCTTTTCTGGGGTGTTGCGGGCTTCAATGGCCTTCTTTTCGTCCTCGGTGATCTGGACGTTCAGTTTGCCTTCGGAGGGAAGGGTGAGCGCGTCGGCGGTGAAGTCGAAGCCCTGGGCCTTCTTGAATTCTTCGAGGAGGCGGTTGAGCTCGTCCTGGACTTCCTTGATGGCCTTCTCGACCTTCTTCTTTTCATCGTCCTTGGTCAGCTTAGGCTGGAGGTCGACGAGCTGCTGGAGCTGTTTCTTGCCTTCGGTGATGCGGCTGAGGGACTGGCCGAAGGTTTCGACTTCGACTTGTCCGGCGATGGTGTTGCGGATGTGGAACTTCTTTTCGCCCATCGAAATCAGGGTGTCTTGCTTGAAGTCTTTGGTGGCGGAGAGCTTGGTGAAGTCCTCGTTGGAGATCGGGGTGGCGATAATGGCCTTCGTGGGCAAGAACTGGTAAGGACGCTCGATGCTGAAGCCATTGTAGAGCTTGGTCATCGACTCGTTGTCTCCCTTGAGTTTGGCGGTCTTGGCGGCGATATCGTGGCCGCGAGCTTCGCGCTCAGGGGTGGTCAGGGCGTTTTCGAGGAAGACCTGCAGGCGCTTGAGCTCTTCGACCTGCTGGGACAAGACGCGCACGTTCTGCTGGAACTGAAGGCAGTCATTGATGCTCTTGCCGCTCCAGACTTCGACGAGGTAGGTCTTCTGGTCGGCCTTGGCGCCGGCCGCAGGCTTAGCTTCGGCCGCAGGAGCTGCGATGGCGGCTGGCTTGATTTCAGCCGACTTAGATTCAGGTGCTTTGTTTTCCTGAGCATTCAGGGAGACGCAAAGAGCAGCCAGGAGGAACGAGAACTTGTTCATGGGATGGGGGGAGGAGGTTTGAACATATGGTTTCGCCCCCTTTGGACTACAAAAAAATGCCGGGCCCCTTACTTTAGTGGCTTTTTGAAAGACCGCTCAATAATTGCGGGTAAATCGATGCTTTCAGCCTGTTTTTGCAATTCCTCGTCGGCTAAGACCGCCCGAACCTTGGGGTGATCAAGGAATCCACTTAAGTCATTGTTTTCCAATAATTTACGAACTTCTTTATCTCCCCATGCTTGGTATAAGGTGGGGTGGGCGGCTAGGGCCCGGATTTCCGTCTGCGCCATGAGGCGCTTACGTGCCTCGGGGTCCAACATTAACCGCCGGGTCTGCTTGATGAGGACTTTTTGGCGCTCGGGGATGGGCGACCAACTTTTGAGATCCTGGGTCAGGCTGGTGCCGGCGAGGTCGTTGCGTAAGCGGACGGTCCAGTGGTGGTGTTTGGCGTCCGGGGTCTCGAAGAGGTCATAGACGGCCGCAACCATCGCGAGGGTGCCGACTAATATTAAAAAATAAAGTAGGCCAGTCCAGCAACCAACCAAGGCTCCGAGGACCGGGCTTTCGGCTTCGGTCTGGCCTTTGGGGAGCCGGCCGAGGCGCCAGAAGAGGGCGTAGCAAAGCAACCCGGCCACACCGGAGAGAATGATAATCCCCGCTGCCCCGCGGAGGATCCAGGGGAAGGAAGTCCCTTGGAGGCAGGCGTGTCCTAAGTCCGACCCAAAAATCCAACCCACCGTCTGGCCAACGGCGAT
>CAIKRN010000306.1 GCA_903829855.1 uncultured Opitutia bacterium | reverse complement strand
TGCATAGGTACGAAAGAGCCTATCTTGGGTTTCTTTAGGGACTTTTCCGTACCCTCCGCGTTTGCGGATTTCCCAGTGGGCGAGGTCGTAGCCAATGGCGTAGCCAGTGTTCTCCCAAAAGTAACGCGAGTAAGGGTCAAGCGCACAGGCGGTGCGCATCAATGCTTCGCACCCAGGGCGATCCTTACGCTCCCAGAGGACATAACTCCGAATCCAGGTAAGATCTGCCACCACGGTGCGTAACCCGCCCATGATCCCAAGTAAGACCCCTTGGCCTAGGGTTGGCTCTAGCTCTTTCCGACCAATTTCTGGAATACAGGGGCGGACCTTAACCCAGGAGTATTCGGAGAAAATCCCAGCAGCAGTGATTAAGGCCAGCGAGGCCAGCCATGGGGCTAACTTCCGCACGGTTAAATTTCTCGTCGACGGAAGATGAAGGCGGCTAGCACCAAATAGGCCGCCATATAGAAGACGCCCGACGCCACCACCCAGGGAATCGCGTCAGCAGGGACAGAGGCTGGCTCGAGCACAAGTGCGTCCCCGATGTTGAATTGCTGTAAGTTGGGTAGCAGGCGACTGCTGGTCCAAAGGAACGCTTTGTAGGTTAGGCTTTCTGTTGGCTTGAGTAGGACGTCTTGCGCGATCCATTGAAGCTGTCCGGCCACGACGGCCAGCGCGCCCACAATGACGGCGAAAAGAAAAGTCCGAGCGATGGATGAGATCGTCAGTACGATGGCGATAACGACCCCCATTCGTAGCCATTGCAGCAGGGCGTACGTCATTATGCCCCCGCCACTAAAGAGCCCGTTCACTGGGGGCAGTCCGCGTTGTTCGGCCTGCATGAGTAGCGTTTGTTCTCTCGCCCACATCACGCTCCCGAGGAGGAGTGAGAGTGTGAATAGAAAGACTGCGAGTACTGCCCACGCTCCGAAGAACTTTCCAAGTAAGAATTCGGTGCGGCTGAGCGGCTTCGCTAGCAAGGTCAGTGCGGTTCGGTTATCCATCTCCGAGAAGAATAATTGGGCAGTCATGACGACCCCTAGTACCGAGCCGAAGAGGAACATGCCACCAAAGCCAAAGTCGGCGATGAACTTGAGTTCTCCGTGTCCGAAATCCAAGAAACGAAATGAAAGCGAAGAAAGCACCATCGCGGCTCCGAGGACGATGAGGAAGGCGAAGAAGCGCTGCCGGACCGCTTCGAGGAAGGTGACCCGCGAAATCAAATACGTGCGTTGCAGGGAGGCTTTCATGTTTAGGCGTCGTGGCTGCCGGTGACGAGTTCCCGGAAGAGATCTTCGAGGGAGCGGCGTGGGTGGGTGACGGAGGTGACCTTGGCGCCGTGGGCCGCTAAGGCTGTTTCGGCCGCATCCCGGGCGGCCGGGGTGAGGGCTTCGATGGTCATGACATGGCGATCTCGGCGCGCCAGCACGTCTTCGACTTTGCCTTCAAGGACCAGCTTGCCGCGATCCATGATGGCGACGCGGTCGCAGACTTGTTCGACTTGGCCGAGTAAGTGGGAGCAGAGCACGACGGTTTTCCCTTTATCGCGCATCGCATGGATCATCCGGCCGATGGCAGCAGAGCCGACGGGGTCTACGCCAGCGGTAGGTTCGTCAAGAATCACCAACTCTGGGTCATGGACAATGGCTTGAGCGAAGCCGATGCGTTGGAGCATGCCCTTGGAATAGGTGCCGATGGGCCGGTTCGCGGCCTCGGTCATCGCAGCCAGGGCGAGAGCCTCTTCGACCGCTTGGCCGACCTTTTCGGCGGATACCCCGCTCAACTGAGCGCAGTAGCGGACGAGTTCGCGGCCGCTGAGGAATTTATGGAAGTAAGGTGCTTCGGGCAGGAAGCCCGTGCGCTCCCGGGCGGAAGCCGTGGCGGAAGGATTTCCCAGGATGCTGATTTCCCCCGCAGTGGCGCTGACTAACCCCAGAATAATCTTCAGCGTGGTGCTCTTTCCGCAACCGTTCGGGCCCAGTAACCCATAGACTTGGCCGCGCGGGATTTCCAGTGATAGGTTGTCGATGGCTCGCAACTTGAGGCCGCGGATGCCGATGCGGAAATCTTTCGTGAGGTTACGAACGGAGATGGCGGAGGTCATCGCTTGATCGAGAAATCCTTACAGGTTCTTAGGCCGGAGAAATCTTTGATTTCTTCCGATTTGATATGCCCATCAAGGGATTTGACAATTTCATCGGTAAACCCTTCGACTTCCGACCCCTTTCCTTCGGCGTGAAGGTAAACTCGGCCGTCTGGGAGGTTTTGAACATACCCCGTAACATCGAATCCGCGGGCTAAAGCGAGCACTTGGGCTCTGAACCCGACCCCTTGGACATGTCCAGTATACCAGACATCGCGATGGGAGACATGGGTTGACATAGCCGAAACTTATGGAAATGTTCTCTACTCCAACCAATCCCAGCAATCGCAATCTGACCATGCACCTCCCTCTTGCCGTGTTCGACGGTCCCGTTATTTGGGTAGTCCTCTTTGTGGTACTCCTCCTTTTTGGAGGTAACAAGCTTCCCGAGCTCGCCCGCGGTCTCGGCAGGGCTAAGCGCGAATTTAAGAAGGCTTCTGATGAAGTTGAGTCCGAAATCCACTCTGCTGGCGAGGAAGATGAACGCCGGAAATACCGTCAGAAGCAGGTTGAAGAAGAAGAGCGTGCGGCGATTCGAGCTAAGATTGAAGCCGAAGAACGGGCCAAGCGCGGCCAGGACGGCAAGCAAAACTAATCCTCTGGGGCCTTTTAAAGGCCCCTTTTTATTTCCAGATGTTTACGGGGCTTGTTCACGGTGCCGCCAAGGTTCTCGGCCTTTCCGTGAGGTCGGATGGTGGTGCCCGTCTGACATTGGACCACCCGCTGATCGCTTCAGCCAAGCCCGGGGACAGTATCGCCGTTAATGGTTGCTGCCTTACCGTCGTTGAGCCTCAGGGTGCCCAGGGTTCCTTTGATTTATTAGCGGAGACGCTTCGACTTACCAATCTCGGCGGGCTGACGGCTGGCTCCGTGGTGAATGTCGAGCCAAGCTTAAAGGCATCCGACCGATTGGGCGGTCATTTCGTCACCGGCCATATTGATGCCTGTGGGACCGTCGTTCGGTTCGAAAAAGTCGGTGCTGATTGGCGGCTCGATGTGCGCGCTCCCCTGCCCTTCATGCGTCACGTGGTGTCCAAGGGGTGCGTATCGATTGACGGCATGTCGCTTACGGTTGCCGAAGTAACCTCCGATGTTTTTACGATTTGGATCATCCCCCATACCCTCGAGGTGACGAATCTGTCAGGACGCCGTGCGGGTGACCGCGTGAATTTAGAGTCTGATTTGCTGGCTAAATACGCCGAGAAGCTTCTGGGGAAGTCGGCAATTTAGTTCGGCCCAACGCCCGACGTTTCGTTCAAACTACGCTCAAGGCGCTGGGCGATCGCTTCGTCTGCTTCGTCTGGGCCGGGCGTCGGCTCTTGAATGAGCTGAACATCTACACGTGAAAACGGCATGGGGAGTGCGAATCGGTCCCAGCTACGCAGTCTCCAGCAATGGCGGTACTGAATTCCGAGGACGACGAACGGGCTATGCGTGAGTCGTGCCAAGGCGATGGCACCCGTTTTAAATTTATAGGCCGGACCTTTCGGGCCGTCCGGCGTGATGCCCGTGTGATTGCCACGGCGCATGGTACGGGTCAAGGCGATCAAGGCGGCCGCCCCGCGCTTATTGGATGACCCTCGCACTGCCGTCAGGCCCATGACCCTGAAGAAAGCCACCAGCCAAGCTCCGTCTTTACTCGTGCTGATGAGTGCGGTGATAGGTCGGGAAAAATGGTGATTAGCGATGAGTGAAGACGTGAAGAGCTTATCGTGCCAAAGCAGGATGACGACTGGACCTGCTCGGTCATCGATACTCTTAACGTTTGAATGCACCCGGAGGGTCGCCAGCCAAAGCCTAAGTATCATCGCTGCCGGGATGACCCAGACCCAATGGTACCAAGGTACCACGGCAGGACTATCGGGGAGATCTTTGGGTCGATCGGGCACAGTGACTGTATCGCCTCAGACTCTGCGGACTTCAAACACTTATGCTGCTAGGCCCAGGGCACTCCGGATTGCCGAACGGGCCATCAGATGGACGAAGGGTTTCGCAAACGAACTGTCCAGGTTCGCGATCCATGCATCTACTTCGCGGGGTGAGCGCCACAAGAGGGAGTCTACCTCGAACTCCGCCAATAAGACCGCAAAGTCTCCCTTAAGCAGGTAGGATCTTACGAATTCGTTACCAAGGTCCGGGTGATGCGGGGCGTAGTCAATTTCCGTGAGCGCGGACGATGGAAGACGGATGCCCAGCTCCTCGTGCATTTCGCGTAGGGCTGCCGTCAGGTAGTCCTCCCCGCTGTCGACGTGACCGGCACAGGAGGAGCTCAGCAGGCCTGGGCAATTATCTTTGGCAAAGGACCGACGTTGGAGGCACATACTCCCGTCGTTGCGCAGCCAAAATATATGGATGGCCCGGTGGAGTAACCCTCGACGATGTATCTCACCGCGTAGGGCCGACCCGATGACGCGATCCTGGCTATCAACAATATCGAAGGTCTCGTCCGGATGCTGACCTACTTCTGCATAAATCATCGGCCGAGATCCATGATGATGTTCCAGCGTTTATTCAACTCACGATCGTGTTTTTTCCAATCCGGATCCCAGGCGGCAAGTTGATTCCAGAATCGATCGGAATGGTCCATGTGCTTGCGATGCGAAAGTTCGTGTAAGATGACGTGATCGTGCAGCATGGGTGGCAGTAGGATGAGACGCCAGTTCAGGGAAAGGGTGCCTTCCGTCGAGCAGGAGCCCCATCGCGTTG
The DNA here is from genome assembly GCA_903829855.1 of uncultured Opitutia bacterium. Classification (GTDB taxonomy): domain Bacteria; phylum Verrucomicrobiota; class Verrucomicrobiia; order Opitutales; family UBA953; genus UBA953. The sequence continues at coordinate 2,039 of CAIKRN010000306.1, read as the reverse complement.
TCTGGTCGCGGACACTGACTTGCTTAACGGTCACGCCGACGCGTTGGCTCAGGCGCTCCACCGCTAGGCTTAACCCGGTCTCAGCGAGGCGCCGGATGACTCTCAAGGCGGCCGTTTCTCGATTATCCGTGGGGAGAGCGATGGCGACGGTTTCGTTTGCCTGGGAAATGCGGGCGGTGCCGCGTGTCCCGACCATCACCTCAACCTCTAGCAACCGGTCATCCATCGTGATCCAGGGAAATTTCTGAATATGGGAAGTCAGTGAGGGTTGGACGGTACGCGCCTTCGCGAGGACTTTCTCCAGCCATGGGATATTATCCCGGAGGAACGCTAGGGCTGAAGCCTGTGTGGTGTGTTCGGGGTAGGTCAGGATGACCTTTGGACCAGGTCGGACCGAGAGCCGGACGCGGGTCGTCCGCGCCGAAATCTTGGGCCAAACCTGTAGGGCTCGTCCGGCAGCATGAATGATGATGGGCGTTTCGGCACTCATGGTCACGCCTTGGGGGCGCGGGACTCGGCTTCGCTGACGACATGGGCCGTGTGGCGCCGTAGAGCCGAATCAGGGTCGATGCCCGCATCGCGACAGGCCGCGATAAGTTCGAACAGCTGACGCCCGGCGGCATCTTCAGTGAGGCCGTTCGCGAGCTTGTCTACGGTCGGAACGTCGACCGTTAGGTGGGCGTCGAGTTGTTTCTTACGAATCTGTTTCCAGACTTCGCGGGCGGTGAGGATGGCGTTGAGGCTCGCCGGCAATTCTTTGAATATGGAGACAGGCTTGGCGCCTTTCTCCTTCAACTTAATTTGTTCCCACTGGGTGATGACCGCATCGGAACTCCCGAGTTTGACCCCATCTCCGAAAACGTGCGGATGCCGTCGCACCATTTTCTCGTTCACCTCGCGGGCGACATCGTCAAAATTGAATTTACCAGTTTCGCTGGCCATCTGCGCGTGCAGTACGACGTGAAAGAGGAGATCGCCGAGTTCTTCCCGGAGGTTCGCATCATCATTGCGGTCGATGGCTTGCAGAAGTTCCGCGACTTCTTCAACGAGGCAGTCGCAAATGGTACGATGGTTCTGTTCGCGATCCCATGGGCAGCCGTCAGGTGCCCGGAGTCGGGCGGTGGTCTCAATCAGAAGGTCGATGCCGGGCATGGCAGGATGCAGGAGGCAGGTGGCGGTGGAGTCAAAACGATTGCCAGAAGCCCCCAGAGCGTTTCCGTAGTCATCTGTGGATAAGCTCACCGAAATCATGGACGCCAAGCGCAACGAGATTGCCCCTTTTGTGAGGGACGTCGCCGATGCCGAACTGGCGGCTTTCGCTGGCCTTCACCCCACCCCCGGGTTTCGCCAATCGCTCATTAATGTCGGCCGTCTGAGTGTTATCGCCGAGGTCAAGCGGGCCTCACCAAGCGTCGGTCAAATCCGGGATAACGTGGACGCGGTTGCCCAGGCCCGTACCTATGCCCTCGCCGGTGCCGACTGCCTGTCCGTGCTCACGGAAACCAAATACTTCAAAGGGGTGCTGGCTGATTTGGCTGATGTTACCCGCGACCAGGGGGGCTCTGCCCGTCCCCTGCCCTGCATTCGCAAGGATTTCATGGTGCACCCGTATCAGGTCTTGGAGGCAGCCCAAGCTGGGGCCCGTTGCATCTTGATTATCGTTCGCGGTCTAACCGATTCGGAAATCGTCCCCATTCATCGGGCCGCTAAGCTCGCGGGTCTCGATACGCTCTTCGAGGTTCATGATGAAGCCGAGCTGGAGCGTGCCTTGCGCCATTCACCCGATATGGTGGGCGTTAATAACCGTAATCTTTCGACCATGAGCATCGATCTGTCCTTTGCCGAACGCGTGATGCCGCAGATGCCGGCATCGGTCTTGAAGGTAGCCGAGAGCGGCCTGAAGACGGCGGCCGACGCCGCTCGGATGCGCCAAGCTGGCGCGCAGGCCTTACTCGTCGGTGAATCACTCATGCGTACACCCGATGTGAATGCGCTCATGAGGGCCTTGCAAAGCGCATGAACGAGGGTCCACTTTCGGC
>CAIKRN010000305.1 GCA_903829855.1 uncultured Opitutia bacterium | reverse complement strand
CTTGAACTGCTTTACATCCATCCCCTGGGTCTCGAGTTCTTTCAGGACCTTGGTGATGGCGTCGTTTTCGAAGATTTCGATGACGTTGACACGTTCTTGGACGACGGTGCCGTCCTTCAGCTTCTTCTCGCGATCAATCTTGTCGGCCAGGAAGTCTTCGACGCCAGCTTTCCGGAGGTAAGCCTGCTTAGCATCGGTATCGGCGAGGAACTCGTAGGTCTCCTCATTGCCCGTCCGCGTGCGAACGATGAACCGAGGAAGGGCGTGGCTCTTATGATCCTGCTGATCGAGGTATTCGCCGAGCTGGCAACCCGTACGGCCAATGCTGGATCCGAGGGTTTCAAGGCGAGCGAGCGATTCGACAATTTTGTCCAACTTCTGGCCGGGGAAGACATGTTTGTCGCGGAGGCGAAGCAGATTCACATCCTCCGAGCCGAGCTCGAGTAAGATACGATTCAACTCTGGGTCATTATCGACGTACTGCTCGCGCTTCTTGCGCTTGATACGGTAGAGCGGCGGCTGGGCGATGTAGACGTAACCGGCTTCGATCAATCCGGGCATCTGACGATAAAGGAACGTGAGTAAAAGGGTGCGAATGTGGGAGCCGTCGACGTCCGCGTCCGTCATAATCACTAACTTGTGGTAGCGGCACTTCGTCACGTCGAAGGCGCCGTCGCCCTCGTGCTTGCCGATGCCCGTACCGCACGCGGTGATGATGGTGCGGATTTCTTCATTGGAGAGGATCTTGTCGATGCGAGCCTTCTCGACGTTAAGAATCTTACCCTTGATCGGCAAAATCGCCTGGTAACGGCGATCGCGGCCCTGCTTAGCAGAACCACCGGCGGAGTCACCCTCGACGATGTACAGTTCGCAGACGGATGGATCGCTTTCAGAACAGTCGGCCAACTTGCCGGGGAGACCCCCGGACGACATCGCGGATTTACGGACCGTTTCGCGAGCCTTGCGCGCGGCTTCGCGTGCGCGGGCGGCATTGAGGCACTTATCGACAATGCGGCGGCCAGTCTTCGGGTCGCGTTCGAGGTAATACTTGAGCTGCTCGCCGACGACGGAGGTTACGATACCCTCGACTTCGGGGTTGGTCAGACGCGTCTTATTCTGCGACTGGAACTTCGGGTCAGGGTGCTTGACCGAGATAACGGCCACGAGGCCTTCGCGCATGTCGTCGCCGTTGAGTTTGGCGTCCTTATCCTTGATGAGATTGTTGGACTTAGCATAGTGGTTAATCACGCGGGTCAGTGCCGAACGGAATCCAGAAAGGTGCGTGCCACCTTCGGGCTGATTGATGAGATTGGCGTAGCTAAAGACCATCTCGTCGTAGCGGTCGTTATACTGCAGGGCCACATCGAGGGTCATGCGGCGCATGCCTGGCGTGGGCTTCTCACCTTCCTCCATAACGCGCGGATTGGCGAGATCGGTAAAATCCACTTCGGCGGCAATAAGGATAGGCTTCTCAAAGAGACGCTCTTCATTGGCATTGAGGAAGGAAACATACTCGGCGATGCCATCCTTAAACTCGAACTTGTCGGCGCGATTCGATCGCTGGTCTTTCATTTCGACCGTGATGCCAGGTACTAGGAATGCCAGCTCGCGCATACGGCGGACGAGCGTGTCATACTTAAACTCCTGCGTCGCGACGAAGATTTCCGGATCCGGATGGAAAGTGATTTTGGTGCCCGTGCGCTTCGTCTTGCCGATGACCTTGATGGGCTGGGTGACTTCGCCGCGGGAGAATTTCATCTGGTGAACTTCACCCTCGCGACAGACTTCGGCGATAAAGCTATCGGAGAGGGCATTGACGCACTTCGCACCAACGCCGTTAAGGCCGCCGGAAACCTGATAGGCACCCTTGTCGAACTTGCCGCCGGCGTGCAGATTGGTGAGCACGAGCTCGAGCGTCGGGACCTTTTCTTCCGGGTGCATGGCGACGGGGATACCGCGGCCATCGTCCTCGACGGAGAGAGAGCCGTCCGCATGGATTTCCACCTTGATACTCTTGCAGTAACCGGCGAGGGCTTCGTCGATCGAGTTATCGACGATTTCGTAGACGCAATGGTGCAGGCCCGTCTCATTCGTATCGCCGATATACATACCAGGTCGCTCGCGGACGGCCTTGAGGCCCTTGAGCCGTTTGATGTCCGCAGCGCCGTAGCTTTCATTGCCGGCATGCTTGCCGCGATTCGGGCTTTTTTCAGAATTTTCGCTCATATTTTAGTGTATAAATAAATGGTAGTTTCCCACCCTTCGGGGGGATGTTTTTATGCTGTTTTACACAGGGGGTCCTGCAACAGGAAACACCTCGACCGTGAATGTTTTTAGACCCCCAGAAATCTATACCAATCAACCCCTTACAAAAACTTATAGGGGGTGTTAGAAACCGTTGTTCACACGTTATCCACAGGCTTTTCGGAGTCGTCCGACCGGGCCGGCAGAAGGCAATTTAGGCGGGCCCAAAAAAGTCGACGATTGGACGCAGCGCCGCCTCACCCGCATCCTCAAGAACGTAGTGCCCCGCATTCGAAAAAAGTAGCTGCTGGGCGCCCGGGAAGCGGTGGATGAAACCGTCCAGGAAGGTGCGATCGAAGCAGAAATCGCGCAGCCCCCAGCAAAGGAGCATCGGCTTATCCTTTAAGCCCGCCAAAGAGGCCTCTACGGCCGCTAAAACGACCCGGGTGGGGTGGGCGGGCTCCATCGGGATGTCGGCCACGAAATCGGCCACCGCCCTTCGAACGGAGATGGAGCCGTAAGGGGCGAGAAAGCCCGCCTTAACCGCCGGCCCAAGGGGCTTCTCCACTGACATCCAGGTGGCAGGCCAAGCGAAGCCGTTCAGGCCTTGGACGATGAACCGGCCAATCAAGGGGGTGCGGCATAGGGCGATCCGGGTAGGGATCTGGTCGGAAAGGAAGGCCCCCGTATTGGTCACAAGGATTCGCCCCACCCTGCTTGGCTGGCGGCCAGCGACCCCAAACCCAATAGCACCACCCCAATCATGCACACCCAGGTCGAACTCCTTGAGTCCAAGATGGGAGATCAGCGCTTCGACGTCGGCGATACGGTCGGCCAAGCGAAGAAAACGTTCAGGGCGAGCGGAGAGCCCCATGCCCACGTGATCAGGGGCGATGACGCGCCGACCTTGTGCGGCGAGCTTCAAGATCAAATCACGCCAGAGGAAGGACCAAGAGGGATTGCCGTGCAGCAAGAGTACCGGGCGGCCGTCCCGCGGTCCGTGGTCGACATAGCTCATCCGCCCCGAGAGCGCGGCGAAGTCCCTCGGTGCGAACGGATACAGCGCCTGAATGGCGGGAGAAAGGGCTACGGCGCTCATTGGCATTCGACGGCCATCATCATACTGGCGAGACCACTACCGATTCCCAGGAGTGCGACGCGTTCACCTGGCTTGATGCGTCCTTCCGCCAACCCGAGCGCCAACGTGGCGGGCACCGAGACCGAGCCGACATTACCGAGACGATCGAAGCTTTGGTAATCTTTCGACGGGTCGAGGCCAAGTTTCTCGAAAAGCAGCGAGGAATGGCGGCGGCCTACCTGATGCGTCACCACGCGATGCGGCGTGGATTCATCCCAGCCCGTCGCACCCTTGAAACGGCCCCAGCAGCGCTGAGCCAATGCGACGCCAGCGGCGAGCAAAGCCTCGGAGTCAGTGCGCATATCCAGTTCAGAAAAAGACGTGTCGCCCTCGCAAAGTCCATTGGCGGAGGAGTCGGTCTCGGCGGCACCACCCAGCAGGCGGATCGCACCAGGAAGGGCCAAGTCATCGCGACACACGACAGCAGCAGCACCACCCGCACCAATCGTGAGATTGGCGAAGTAGGGCTTAATCGTCTCACGCGTTAGGGTGAGGTCTTCATTCAGCAGACGGATGGTGCGCTCGACGAGCGGGCGGCCGTCTTCTCCGGAGCAGACTAACGCGCGGCGAATTAGACCGGACTCCACCATTCCTGCCGCAAGGGCTACCGCATTCAGAAAACCCAGACAAGCGTTAGAGACATCGAGAATCTGCGCCTGTGGACCGAGGCCAAGCAACCCGTGTACGTAGGCAGCCGTGGAGGGTTCAAGCCGATCACGGCAGACGGACGAATGAATGAGCAGATCAATATCGGCTGGGCCGACGCCCGCAGCTTGCATCGCGCGGCGACCAGCGAGCGCGGAAACGGCGGACGGGCGAATCGCCTGCGGCCAGAAGCGGCGCTCACGAATGCCCGTCATCAACTCAAGTCGGCCCTCGGGGAGCTTCAGACGGCCGTAAAGAGGCGCCAGGCGCCGCTCTACCTCATCCGAAGTCCAAACCTCGGGAGGAAGCTCGGCCACAAGACCGGACAAAACTGTACGCTTGAAAATCACGCTCCTGGAAGGCGGGAAGATGCAGCTACCAACTCTTCGTCGAAGAAATTCCAACCCATCCCAGCATCGACGACGATGCCCTGCCCGTTGATGCCGCTCGACCGTGGCGAGAGCAGCCAGACGGCGGTGTCGGCGACCTCCTGGGTCTTTAGGGCTTCTTTACGGAAGGTCATTTTCTCGGCGTGCAGGTAGTTGTGGAGATAGCCCGGGATACCAGCGCTGGCGCTGGTCTTAAGGGGGCCGGCGTTGACGGAATTAAAGCGTACGCGCGAATCAGCTGAAAACGATTTCGCAAGGAAGCGACTCGCCGATTCGAGGGCAGCCTTAATCGGCGACATGTAGCCGTAATTCGAAGCCGTCACCTGCGAAGAGATGCCGATGGAGACGACCGAGGCATCGGGCTTCAGGTGCGGTTTCAATGCACGCGAAAGCTCAACGAGCGAGAATGCGGAGATAGCGGTGGCCTGAAGGAAGTCCGCCCGGACGGTCTCATGGAAAGGCTGCATACCCTTAGAAAAATTGGCGAAAGCCACGCTGTGCAACACGCCATCCAATGGGCCATGTTCACGGCCAACGGCAGCAGCAAGGTCTTGGGTCTGCTTCTCGTGCTCGAGGTCACAGAGGTAGACTGGCTTACCGTCGAGCAAGCCTTTCAGGGAGTCGAGTCGGGCTTGCGAGCGGACAGAGTAAACCACCTTGGCACCTTCGGCCTCAAGGGTCTTGGCGACGTGCCACGCGACAGATTTCTTATTCGCAACGCCAAGGACAAGGAAGGTCTTACCAGTTAAGCCGAGAAAGGACATAGGTCAGGCGGGTTGGTCGACGAGGGCGAGGGCGAAACGGATGGTCAAGACAGCCTTGCCATCGCGGCGCACCGTGCCCGTCATGAAATGGAACTGCTGAAGTGTCTCGACGTGTTTTACTTCGATTGAAACCGTATCGCCGGGCTTCACCATTCCCTTGAATTTGGCTTCTTCTATCCGGCAAAGCACTGGGGTCTTGCCAGCAGGCACGCCCCCTTCGGATTGGAGCTTCTTGGTGAGAAAAACCGCCCCAGCCTGAAAGACTGACTCGCAGAGCAAGACGCCGGGCGTGATTGGATTACCAGGGTAGTGGCCCGCATAGAAAGGCTCGTCGGCGCGAAAGGTACGGGTGCAG
>CAIKRN010000304.1 GCA_903829855.1 uncultured Opitutia bacterium | reverse complement strand
GGGCACAGGTCACGATGATCCCGCCCTTCCAAGGAAGCACGCCATTGGGGAAAGTCAGCCCATCGGCGAAGACCGTACGCTTATCCATCTGGCCGTCGCCATCGGTATCTTCGAGCATCGCAATGACACCCGCAGGCTTCTGACCTTCCTTGGGGCCGATGGGGTAGCCGCGATTCTCGGCGACAAAAAGCCGGCCCTTGCGGTCAAAGGCCATGGCACAAGGCGAGGCGACCAACGGCTCACCCGCGACCAGTTCGACCTTGAGGCCAGGCGCCACTTCAAAGGTCTTCAGCGCCTCTTCGGGACTGACCGGACTGAGCACCGGAGCAGCGACCAGTGCCGCCGTGGCGAGAAGTAATATCAACCGGATCATTTAAGTTGCGGGGGTTGATTGCCGTACGTCCACGCCTTGCCCACGGGAGCGACTGGCCGTTCCAGCAACGGTGACGGTTTCATTTGGGCGGCAAGTTCGAGTCCAGCGTTCATAAACTGAGTCCCTGCATTCGTCACCAAGTTGCTGTAGCTGGTCAGACGCGTCTCATAGCCACCACCGTGCGCTCCGAAAGCCTCTTCGTCTGGCACATAGCCAACGCAACCATTGGCAAGTTCCACGGGAAAAGTTATCGGAAAGCCGCTGCGCTTCTTGAGCTGGAGGCCGTAAGAAACGAAATACTCTGCTGGATTCGAAAGGCAGACCACTGGGCCGACTTGAATGGCCTGCACTTCAACCTGCACATCGCTACGCTTAGCGATAAGGGCATCTAGGAGTAGCGTTTCTTTGGCCCAGACCCAATCGGGGTGGCTGGCTGGCCCCTTAATGAGTTCGCGAGCCGCCAGGACGCGTTCCGGAGCGGGCAATCTGCGGGCCACATCCCACACCTTCTGGCTAGCAGCGACAGGCACCACTGCGGTCCGGGTCTGTGACATGCTGAGCAAAACCTTGAGTGCTTCGGCCCCGACGCGACCACCGACAAATTGCGACCAATCATCCGAGGCGGGATTAGCCTTGGGGTCGAGGTTGTTGACCTGCGTCACATCGCCGCAGGCACCCTGGAGGAACACAACCCTGGTATCCTTGCCGTAATAACCTTGGATCACCTTCTCGGTATAGTGAATCCAGTTCGCCCCAATCCCATCGGAATTCGTCGTGGCATGACAGGAAAAGTTAACGATGCAGCCTGCCAACTTACCGTCAGGCTGCCATACGCCGATCACACCCACCTCATCATCCGTCGGATTGGCGAACTCAAGGTTATCGGGATTATTCTTACCTGGGTGGGAAAACGTCAGGCCGTTTTTCATCCGCACGCGACGATTAAAAGCCACCTTATCTTCGTGTCCCACACCAAAACCAAGGGTAACCGCAGCCTTAGCCTGATCGGCGGCCACGATGGCCTCAACGGTGGCGGCGATGACTTTCTGCAAATAGCCAGCATCGGCGCAGGAAGATTTCTTGTAGGCGAGATCTTGAATTTCCGCCGAAGCATGATCGAACTCGCCAGGCAGGATCATCCCAATCGGACCGGAGGAATGGGAATGCGATGCTCCGATCATCACGTCACTGATGCCGCAGGCGACTTTAACTTTTTGGCGAATCTCCAGCACGGTTTCGCGACGAATCAAAAGCGCATCAATCCCCACGAGCGCCACGCGCATCTTGCCATCGTCCAACACACTTACCCGCACTTTACAGGCGTCGTGGATCTTCTTGGCGTAGACCTTGCCGTAGTTACCCGGAACTTCCATGCCGACCTCTGGTGTGATGTCGCGCTCGGCGAATCCAACCAAGGTTCCCGGTTGCACGACAGGCGCCGCCCAAAGGGTGACGGAGGAAGCCAGGGCCAACAGGACATGGCGGAAACCGAGTCGGGGAGAACTCATAGGGGTATGAGCAGGTATGCGGGGGGAAGGTGCCCGGGACAAGCCCGATGGGCACGGGTCGGGACAGCGTCACGATATAGCTGTCTTTAAGGTAGGGCTGAACGGCCTCGGTCAGCCGCGGTCGAGCGGGCCGCTCGACCCTTCCTGAGATACAACTAGGGCAGCACGCGGTGCTGGCCCCTACCCCATTTCACTCGTGGAACCTGATTCGCGGCTTGGGGCCATCTTTCGCCTTCGGTAAACGCTCGGGGTCGGTCAGCGAGGCTCCGGACTGAAGCTCGGACTTACCCTTCCACGCCCGCTCAAAGCCCGTACTGGCGAGACGCACCGCATCGCGACCGAGTTTATGATT
>CAIKRN010000303.1 GCA_903829855.1 uncultured Opitutia bacterium | reverse complement strand
CGAGCGCCATGATGCTGTCCGTGGTGCGCCATTGGCCGGCAGCATCGAAGTTCTCGAGCCCGAAGCCGATGGGATCGATCTTGCGGTGGCAATTGGCACACTGCGGGTCCTCTTGGTGGGCACGCAGGCGTTCCTTGGTCTCGAGGGCCTTGCCGGCAAGGCGGGTGAGGGCGGGGATGTTGGCGGGAGCGGGCGGCGGCGCGTCGTGCAGGAGTTTGCGGAGGACCCAAGCGCCGCGTTCGACGGGGCTGGTGCGTTCGCCATTGCCGCCCATGAGATGGATAGCGGCCATGCCGAGAAGTCCGCCGCGGGGCGAATCTTTCGGGAGGGAGACTTTGCGGTACATGTCGCCGGTGACGTCCTTGATGCCATAATATTCCGCGAGGACGCTGTTCAAGATAGCGTAGTCCGATTTCAGGAGATTACGCAGGCTGCCGTTGGTTCGTAGGAGATGACCGGTGGTCTCGTAGACTTCGTTCTTGGCTGCGAGTTTGGTGCTGTTGTCGAAGCGTGGGTAGAGCTCCAGATTGACTTGAAAGAAATCGAGGCGCCCGAGGCCGAGCCACTGGTAGTGGAAGGCCCGATTAAATGTCTCGGCGTTTGGATGATTGAGCAGTCTCTCGGCTTGGGCCGCCAGCACGTCGGGCTTCGCGAGTTCGCCTTTCTGGGCAAGTTCGCGGAGGGTGGCATCGGGCGGTGCCGACCAGAGGAAGTAGGAGAGGCGGGTTGCGAGCTCGAGATCGTTGAGCGGCCGTCGTTTTCCTTCCGGCGCGGGCTCAGAGAGGTAAAGAAACATCGGCGATGCGAGGACGACGGAGAGCGTCTCCTTGAGGGCGGCGCTCGGCTTATCGCCGGCGGCGATGCGGACGTCGTAGAGTTTGAGCAAGCGATCGATGAAGGCGGTCGGGGCTAATTTTCCGCGGAAGGCTTCACGGGAGAAACTTTCCAAGCCTTTCCGTAAGGCCGCCTTGGTCGGGGCTGGAGAGTTGTCCTCAAGGGGAAGGCCGAGGTGGGCCAAGCCTGCGGCGAGGGGTTGCTGGGCAGTCGGGACTTTGTCGATGTCGATATAGTCCACCCAGAGTGCGAGTTCGGGGCCGATGCCGTTGAGTTTCTTGGCCGCGCTGAACTTGCTCTGGTACTGCTCATTGGTGTCGCAGCTGCCCTTCTCGCGGAAAAAGATCATGCGATCGCGACGATCGGTGGATTTACGCGTGAGGGAGAAGTGCGCTTCGATGATCTGGGGTGCTTCCATGGTGCCCGTGACTTGATGCGTACTCGAAACCTGGCCGTTGTTCAGTGGATTGATGCCGAACTCAATGTAGCGACGGTCAGCGGGCGCTTGTTTCGTGGCGGCGACACGAATACGTGCGACATATTCACCGGCGGGCCAATGGAAGGGAACGAGCACATCCATCCAGCCTAGTTTCAGGACCGCGGGGTGGACCGTGTTGCCCATGGCGAGATAGGCACCCTTGTCCAGCGCCGGTTGGGCCAAGTAGAACTGGTGGTAGGGCAGGAAGTAAGGGTTGAGTGAGTCATTCGCCAGGTCGGCATCGTTCTCACCCTTCTTATCGAAACCGAAGGTGCGCGGATTGGGCGCACCGGGGATTTTCTCCCATTCCCGGCGGAGTCGGCTCTCTTTATTATTTGTCTGCTTCTTGAGCTCGGCGACAATCACGGCGTTTTCCGGCTTGGCGGCGGCCGCGTCGAAGGCGGCCTTCCACTTGATCGCGCGTTCGCGCGCATCGATCTCATATTTCACATATTTATCGACTAGCCCCGTCCACTCTTTGGCCTCCCAGCGCAGGTGCTGCTTCGTCGCGGCACTGCTGAGGCGGACGGAAGCTTCCTCGAGGGCCTCGCGTCCGAGTGCTTGGTATTGCTCGAATTGATTCCCGGACATGAAGAGGTTGGAGCCTACCGTGTCGAAGACCCCTGAGCCGATGTCGGGCGGGAGTTCGCTGACGTTGATTTCGACGCCGAGGAGTTCGCGGAGGCTGTTGCGGTATTCGCGTCGGTTGAGTCGGCGCATGGTGATGACGCCGTTCTGGTCGCCCAGTTTCTTGCGGGCGGCCACCATCATGTTGGAAAGGTCGTCGAGCAGCTCCGTCTTG
>CAIKRN010000302.1 GCA_903829855.1 uncultured Opitutia bacterium | reverse complement strand
GGTCGACGCAACCTTCAGTGCCACCAGCGGAGACCCTTCGGTAATCCAGTGATTAAATATCAGATTGAGCTGCGCGCACTCGTCACGGAGCACGCCTTCGATTACAGCCACGCCTTTAGCCCGAAGCAGGTCCAGCCCCTTACCGGCATGGGCAGGATTCGGATCTAAGGCCCCGACCACCACGGTGCGAATGCCCGCCGCCAGAATGGCCTCCACGCAAGGGGGAGTGCGCCCATGCGTGCAACAAGGCTCAAGGGTGACGTGCAAAATCGCTGAGGCGGAGGGCTTTCGACCCAAGGCACGCAAAGCCATCACCTCGGCGTGCGGCTCTCCCGCCTTAGCATGAAACCCTTCCGCGACGATTTGACCTTCTTCCGTAATCACCGCCCCGACCATCGGGTTCGGGTGGGTGCGACCCCACGCCTGTCGGGCGAGCTCCAGCGCTCGGCGCATCGGGGGCTCGGCCGCGGGCGTCGTCACGATCAACGATTGCGCTTACGCGAGACCGCGGCGGCCTTGGCGCTACCGGGCGTCAGCTGAGGTTCGGAATAATAACGGAAATCCTCGAGCTTACGGCGTTCGATGCCACGGCCCAGGAGTTGCTCAATCTGCTGCAGGTGATGCATTTCATCGGGCGAGAAAAGCGTGAAGGCTTCGCCTTCGGCGGAAGCGCGGCCCGTGCGGCCGATCCGGTGGACGTAGTCTTCGGCGTGCTCAGGCACGTTGTAGTTAATGACGTGGGTAACACCGCGAATATCAAGCCCGCGGGAGGCGATGTCCGTCGCCACCATGATCGAGAATTTACCGGACTTAAAGCCAGCGAGGGCGGCGGCGCGCTCCGTCTGGGTGCGGTCGGCATGCATCGTCGCGACGGGCGTACCGTGGCCTTCAATCCATTCGGCGATCCGATCGGCATCACGCTTGGTGCGCGTAAAGACGATGACCGACTTGTAGCCGCTCTTGTTGAGCAGGGCGAGGAGCAGGTCATACTTCTGAAAGATATCCACCGGGTAGATTGCGTGCTCAACCGTATCAGCAGCACCGAGGCCGGTACGGACGTCGACGGTGACCGGATCGCGGAGAGCCCAACCGGCGATGCGACCGATGGCGTCAGAGATCGTGGCGGAGAAAAGGAGGGTCTGACGATCCTTCGGGCAATAGTTGACGATGCGGGTGACGTCTTCGATGAAACCCATGTCGAGCATGCGATCCACTTCGTCCATGATCAGCATCTGGATGGACTTCAGGTCCAGAATCTTCTGCTCATGGAGATCCAGCAGACGGCCAGGGGTCGCGATGACGACATCAACACCCTCTTCGAGCGCCTTGACCTGGGCGCCATAACCTACGCCACCGTAAAGGAGCGCGGTCCGGGTACCGAAGTGCTTACCGTATTTCTGAAAGTTCTCGTCGACCTGCACAGCGAGCTCGCGAGTGGGGACAAGCACGAGACAGCGGGGCTTGCCAGCGGCCGGGCCGAGGAGCGCTAGGGTCGGAAGTGCGAAAGCGGCGGTCTTGCCGGTACCCGTCTGGGCGGCGCCAATGAGATCTTTACGGGCCATGATGGCGGGGATGGCCTGAGCTTGAATCGGGGTCGGGGTCACATAGCCGTGTTCGGCCAAAGATCGAAGGACTGGCTCGGGCAGACCGAGTTCTGAAAACGTAGACATAATGTGAGGCTAGAAAGCGTTACGCGGGGGGAAAGGGAAAGGATAAAGGAAGCCAAACGCTGGAAAGGTGGCAAGGTTCAGCTTGGCGGGGCTTTTCAACGCTTTCGGGTCCGGGTTTGACAATCCCCGCGGGATTCCCTGCATAGGGCTTCCTTCCGTAAAGAAGGAACGCACGGTGGTTGTAGCTCAGTTGGTTAGAGCACTGGTTTGTGGTACCAGGGGTCGGGGGTT
>CAIKRN010000301.1 GCA_903829855.1 uncultured Opitutia bacterium | reverse complement strand
TTAACGGCGGGAGGCGGCGGAGTACCTTCCGCGGCCGGGGGAGGCGGAGTGCCTTCCGTGCCGGCACCTTTAACGGCGGGTGGCGGCGGAGTGCCCTTAGCCGCAGGCGGCTCGACCGGGGTCGCGGTCTGGGGGACACCATTCACGGCCTTCTGAGTGGGCGGCGGAACCGCGGCCGGGGGCGGGGTTTCCTTGATCATCTTCGCCCCGTCGGGGGTCTTCACGCCGTCAACCTTTTCAACGCCCTGCACTGTGGTCGGGGCGACGTTTTTGGCGACAGCGGGATCAACTTCGCGCACCTTGCCGGAACCTTCCTGGCGAACGCCCTTCACACCCTCGACGACAGCCGGAGCGGGATTGTTCTGCGCGAAGGCAGCGAGGCAGAGGGCCAACGGCCACAGGGTGCGAAACGACGGATGGGTTTTCATAAATTGTTCAGGCGGGCGGAACGATTGAACTCCGCCTGCACGCGGCGCTCGTAATCGGCCAAGGCGGCCGGATCTTGGTGCTCCGCGAGGTAGCGGAAAACCTGGCGGGTGCGTTCGGCGTAAGGGCGCCATTCCTCTTCGGTCGCACCATTAGCCTTCAGTAACGAAGTGCCGTAGAAGTATGCCTTGCCGAGCGTCTCGCGAATCGCGCGCGTCGTCGAACCATCCTCGCCGTCCACTGCGGCGGACTCCAAAAGCAGCTGCGTCAAATCCGTGATGGCGCCGGCGACATCCAGCATCTCGATCCGTGCCTTGGCCTTCGCGAGCCGGATCTGATGGCGCACCGAAGGGCGTTCGTCGGTCGGTAATTCGGCAGAGAGTTTATTGTATTCCTCGACGATGGTAATCCAGTCCGGCTCCTTCACGCGCTCTAAGGCCCGAATCTGCACGAGGTGGTCGCGGGCTTTCTCCCGCGCCAGCTGGGCGTCGCCGGCGTTGAAATGATAATAAATCACCCCGACCGGAAAGAGTAGCCAAAGCAAGGTCAGGAACTTTCTCATCGCGAAACGGCACCCTCCCCTTTGTCGGCACGCGGCCGGATAATCTTCCAATGAGCTCCGAAGTACTGCAACCCTACCGGCAAGAAAGCCAGAATCAGCGAACCGCAGGCCATGGCCAACAAGGCAAGTTGCGCCAAATCGAGACCAGTTTTCGGCAACGGGGCCCGCATGACCATGTCACCCAAGGCATCCGTCGGTAGGTGCTTTTCATTCACGTCGTAATACGAGCCCTTCAGGGAACGGGCGATCGTCGAAAGGATTTCGGCATCCTGGCGGGATTGGTGTCCGGCAATGAAAGTTCCCTTACGCGGATTACCGAGGCCGAGAACCAGCACTTCTTTCACGGATTTAGGACGAGGTAAGACGGGCTGAAGCGGAATGGTGTCCCCGTCCGTAAAAATGAGCAGGCGGACGGTTTCAGCAGGCAAGTCTTGCACCAGAGTCACCGCAGCGTTTACCGCCGAACCGAGGTCCGTCTCACCGGTCTTCATAATATACTGAATCGGGAGGCCATTGAAGACGTTGCGGACCAGCTCCGGATCGCGGGCTTCCCAGACCACTTGCTTCGCATCCGTGTAGAAACCGATCACCCCGAAACGGATATCGCCGCCGACGCGCATGAGCACCGCCTCGACTTCCTCGCGCATGCGCTCCTGACGCGTCATTTTCCCTTCAGGGCCGGCATCCTTGAGGTACATACTCGGCGAAAGGTCGGAGACGAAAATCAGGCGGGTGGCCTGCTTGGAATCCTGGGGCTTCCCGTCTTTAGCCGCTTGGTGTAACTCGAACATCACGGCCAGCCCCCAAGCGAACGCCGTGACAGCCAGACAGCGGAGAATTGGAGCTAAGATTGCCCAAGGCCTCGGACCATTATCCGGACCAAAAGCCAGCCGAGCCACACGGCGAACCCGCCGAGCATGCAACCCTTCCGCAACAGCGGAAAGGAACAGCACAAGCAGTGCGGCAATGGCAGAGTTCATCAGGGCAATCGCAGGGGGACGATTGAGCCAAACGAATAGGCGTAAGCCCCAACGATAGCAAGGGGGATGGGCGTTAAATGAAAGGATTCAGGTCCGGGGGCAAATAACCCAAAGGGGTGTCGTTTAAGAAATAAAATACCCGACCGAAGCCCTTGGCAGGGCAATCCAGACCCATGGTGAAAGGCCGAAGCGGGTCGCTTTATTTAAGCCAGAGCCGGGCGACCTGCTTAGGCGATAACGCCGTCGCGGCCTGCTCCAGTTCCACGGTCACCTTGCACAAATTGCCAGCGAACTTAACGGCCTTCACCTTGCCAGTTGCCGACTCGCCCATCGCCTTACGATCCTGCCCGGCACCGGCTAAGCGAATCGGGGAGCCTTCGCGCAATTGACGGCCGACGTCGCCCGACTCCTGGAAGAGCGTCAACTCGACCTGCGGGCCCGTCACTTTATCAACGTAACCTGGGGCGCCCTCTTCCATCATCCGTTTAGCGTGAACGGCACGCTGCGTCGCCTGGAATTTAAGGAGGCTAGTTTCATCGAGAAAGACTTCCCAGCACATGCGCACTTTCCCCTTACCGATGCCGTGGGTCTGGGTGCGTAGCTTGTCG
>CAIKRN010000300.1 GCA_903829855.1 uncultured Opitutia bacterium | reverse complement strand
GGCGGCGTTACGGGAGGCGGCGTTACGGGAGGCGGCGTTACGGGAGGCGTGGTGACATTAATCACGACGCTAGTGGTGTTGATGAGATTGATGCCATCGATGACGGTGAGCGTCGCAGTGTAATTCCCAGCCCGAGCATACGTATGCGTCGGGTTAGCTAAATCAGAAGTGACGGTGTTGTCTCCGAAGTTCCACAGGTAGCGCAAAGTGCTTCCATTAGTCTGCGTTGAATGCGCCGATGAGAAATTCACGGTTAACGCGGCCGGTCCGCTGGTAGGCGTCGTCCCCAAGGTAGAGGCCACAGGAGGAAGCACGGGGGGCGGCGGCGGCGTGCTCAACGCAGCCCAACTGCCCGTCATGGAAAAGCGACCAACCGAGGCATAGTTACTGTACTGCGTCGCACCGGTGCCGTCGGCCTGACCATTCAGAACGATGAAATAGACGCCCGGCGAAGTAAGATTCACAGAGAGGGTCGCGTTCATGCCGTTAGCTCCTGCGGCCGAACCAGTGGCAATCACCGCTCCAGCATTATTAACCAGCGAGAGGCCGATTTTGAGATCAGCATTACCATTGGCCGAGAGGCTGGTCACCGATAACGGACCTACCCCCGCCTGAATCGCATACCACGCACTATCCGTCGAAGAACGGATGATTCCGCCCGCGGTCAAAGAATTACCTGCGACGGGCGTAGCGGTCGTCTGGTTGACCCCGTGATCTGCCGCCACCAACGGAATCCGCGATCCGATAATCGCCATCTGGTCCTGGGTGTTATTAGCCAACGGGTACTCGCCCTTAGACCACTGCGTCACGGCCTTGTAATAGCTGACGCCCATGATGGGCGCCCAATCACCCTGGCCACCGAAATACTCAACGCCCGCCGTGGTGCCGTCGTGATAAAGACCCAAGGTGTGGCCACACTCGTGTGCCGCCGCCTCGGCGATTGCTTTGATGGAGTTGCCTAACTGAGCTGGGAAAACAAACGCAGGAATGTCATTGTCCGCCCCGCCCGCAACGATGCCGCCGAAAGTGCCAATATACGCCACGCCCCCTGCGGCCGAGCCGAGCCACTGCAGGCTCGAGCCACCAATCACACAGCGGACTCCGTACTGAGTATCCGTGGATGAAGTCCGGCGAAGCGCCTCTTCGCCGGGGTCTTGCGTGGTCACATCCACCTCCCAGGGCGCATAATCCTCGGCGACACCCTTCCAGATTTGCTGAATGGCCGCCAATTCAGTATCCGAAAAAGCCGAGGGATTACCATCGAGGTCAAAAGGCGGGGTTGTGAATGAAGCCCCCGCACTGGCTGAGTTATTCCAAGGGGTACCGGTGGTCGTGTGCCCTTTGAAGTCTAAATAAATGACCTTGGCCGCGCCGGGACGCGAATGCAGCAGGAAGGTCTGGGAAAGCGGGAAAGCCGCGGTGCCAGTAAATGGCGTGGTGTCCGGACCGACCTGGGCTCCTGCCGGCAAGGCCTGACAAATCACATGGGCGCGATTCGCCGCATCGAGATGCACATGCGGGCTGAGCCGCGCAAACTTTCGGAACGCGGCTGGATCGGTATTCGCCTGCGTCGCCGCCTGATTAAGTTCAGCGTCAGAGGCATTACATGCCTGACGACGCGGTGGATTATTATCTGCCGCCTGAAGAGAAATCGCCGCCAATAAAACAGCGATCAAAGCACGGGGTAGCTTGAACATGCCATGATTATCCCAAACGACATACCCTCAGCAACAAATTATCCCTTAATTTTTCCTTAACATTACGGTAGCCAATTCGACACAAGTTGGGGCAATCCTTTATATCCCGACTCAGGATACCTTAAAAAAGAAGGGCGACCATCCGGTCGCCCTTCTTTAAAGCACCCCGCCGAGGCGAAGTTACTTCTTCGCTTCTTCGAGCTTCTCTTTGGCCTCGGGGTGCTTCTTGAAAAATTCCTGGCGCTCTTCCGGGGTCATCTTCTCGAGGCGTTCTTTGAGCTTGGCCTTGAACTTCTCTTTCTGCTCAGGGGTCATGGCCTCGACCTTGGCTTTGAGCTTTTCTGCAATCTCGGGATGCTCCTTCATGAAAGCCTGGCGCTCTTCCGGGGTAGCATTCTTCAACTTCTCCAGCTTTTCCTTGAGCTCTGGGTGGGCCTTGAGGAACTCTTCCCGCGTCTCGGAGCCAGCACCCGCCTTGGCCTTAAGTTTCTCAGCCAGCTCGGGGTGGTTCTTGAAAAACTCATGTCGCTCGTCGGGAGTCATCGCTTTGAGTTTATCAAAGTGCTCCTTGAGCTCTGGGTGGGCTTTAAGGAACTCTTCCCGCTTTTCAGGGCTCATGTCCTTTAGGCGATCCAGCCCGCCCTCGCGGTCCGCAGCCGCCTCGCGTTGCGCCCCGCCTTTCTCGCCAGCTTTCGGGGCAGCCTGCACGAGGGTGGTGATCATCATCAAAACGGCGATGATGGTGGGGATGAGTGAAGCGATGTTCATATTCATAGGAGTGTGTGAGATTCATAGATGAAACCCCTGCCCCCATCCCGCGGTTTCAAAAATCTCGAAAAATCTTCTTCATCCCCCCTTAAGGTTCACCCCCTGCCCCAAGGGTGGGGCAGCACCGCGTGCCGCCCTTGGTGCCCCTAGGGTAGGGATGCGATGACATCGCATCCGCCTCGCTGGGTAGGGACGGCTGTCCCCAGCCGTCCGTTCGCGGACGGACGCACGCACCTCGATCGAGTTCCTCTTCTCTCTCTGGTCAACAGGTAGGGGCAGCACCGCGTGCTGCCCTAGTTGCCTCCCTCCGCCCAACGGCGGGTTGGGGACAACCCGCCCTACCTTGAGGCCGCTACACAAAAACAAGGAACCAAGAACGAAGAACGCCCCGGCCCTAACCTGCCTCGCAGCAGTTCCCTCGTGTCCTCGCTTGCGCCCCTTGTCCCCGTGTCACCATGCCCACGTGTCCCCTCGAAGGCTCCGCCTTCGCACGTAGCTCGCCGCCTATACTCGATACTCCATACTCTCGCACTTTCTCTCCACCCCCAAGAGCACACCGTAACCCAGTTGCCTCGGGCTAGAATTTCGTCACGGTGCCACTACCCCACCCCGCCCATGCCCTCCAAGTTACCCCGCATCGTTGCCCTCTTCTGGGTGATGAAAATTGCCGCGACCACCCTGGGCGAAACCGCCAGCGACCACCTCGCCCACACCCTCGAGCTGGGCTACGCCACCACCGCCCTGATTCTCGTCGTAGCCTTCGGTGCCATCCTCACCTGGCAACTCCTCTCCGAGAAGCACCGCCCGTTCCTCTTCTGGTCCGTTATTCTTTCCACGAGCATTCTCGGGACGGCGCTTTCAGACTTCATGGATCGCACCCTGAAACTCGGCTATGCCAGCGGCTCTGCCATCTTGGTCGTCCTGCTCGCAGCTATCTTCCTTTATTGGCGCAACAGCGCGGGCACCCTCTCCGTCACCGATATCCGGACGCGTCGAGATGAGTCCCTTTACTGGGCGGCCATCCTCATTTCCAACACGCTTGGCACGGCCCTCGGCGATTACCTTGCCGATGATTCCGGCCTAGGCTTTGTCGGCGGG
>CAIKRN010000299.1 GCA_903829855.1 uncultured Opitutia bacterium | reverse complement strand
TTTCTCTAGTTTCAGTGACTCCGTCGAGAGGCTCCCTAATGCGAATTTCTGCTGCCCCTTGAGAACTTCAGCTTGAGATTCGAGTCCCCCGACGCGGGCCAACCCCAAGAGCGCCGTCATTGCCGCGGTGGGTTCGGACTCGGCCAAGGCGGGCGCTTTCCATTCAGCTAACGGCTGACGCTCCAAAGCGATGCGGGCGGCGTAACGAGTGAAACGGTCTGCGGAACCGAGCTGAGGCCAGAGAGTGCCTACGGCCTTCGGGTCAACGTGATCATGGAAAGCCTCCAGCTGATGCCTCAGCGCACGGGCTTCCGCCCCCTTGGCTTCATGTAAGTCAACGGGGTCGGTCGGAGCATCGCCGACATAGCTGACGCGATAGAGTGCACCCGCCGTATGCCGACCGCCGAGCGTGAAATACATCGCGCCGTCTTGGCCAATCATTAGCGCGGTGAGATTAAACGGGGACCTACCCTTCTTATCCTGCAACGCCGCGGGAACGAGAAAGTTCTCCGCGGCACCCGTATAGGTCGAACCGTCTGGGCGCAGGTGTACAGCCAGGATTCGACCATAGCTCCAATCTTGGATGAACAGTGCTCGCTGATATTTAGCCGGAAATCTCGCACCCGCCCCGAAAGCCACCCCCGTGGGACAGCCGATACCGATGACGACCGAGCTGGGCAAACTGTCTGGGTAATACTCGGGCCACTTGCTGGCACCCTCCCGGAAGCCATGATCGGCGCCGCTGGTAATATGATAGACCCGGATAGGGCGATACCACGGCAGACCCCAGTCGCCTTCGAAATCACTATCGAAGCCCAGCAGTTCTCCATCCGCATTACGGGCTACGCAGTAAGTATTCCGTTGGCCGCTGGCGACGAGTTCGCAATGCGTACCGTCGGGATCCATCCTGACAATGAAACCACCCGGAGGCTTGCGACCGGCTCCGAAGCCCGTGGCGTCCTCGGAGCGAGGGAGCACCAGATCATCAGCGTAATTACGGTGCGGCGAGCTCGGCAGCAGGTCCGGCGGAATATCGCAGAAATTACCGCAGAGGATGTCCAGGTGCTTCTTATCCGGGTTCAACAGAATGGTGTGTGCCCCATGGTCCCCGCCACCGCCCCGCCACTCACGAATCAACTGCACTTGGTCAAACTGGTCGTCAGGCGTCGTAGAACGACAACGGAAGAGTCCGTAAATCTCCCGACCGCTCGCATCACGACCATGGGCATGCACATAAAGACTATCGAAAGCGAAGAGCATCCCCATCACCTCGCTCAGCGGTAATTTTAACTTCTCGGCGGAGATGACCTTGCCGTCCTGTAAAGTCAGACGCGAAATCGGTTCGCGCCGTTCACCCCCGAGCAACAACCGACCTTTAGAATCCTGAATAATCGAAATCCACGAGCCTTCGGTGACGAGGTCGGCTGTGCGGAGTAATTCGACCTTAAAGCCAGGCAAGGTGCGCAGATCTTCCGGTGAAATAGCGTCGCCGAAAGCGGTTGGCTGATGGAAACCGGCGGCCAGAAGACACAGGAGAATCAAACGTGCCTGACGAGATAACTTCATAGGGATAAATGATGGACAGGCAGCAGCCAGGTAATTGCAAGCAGACAGAAGCCCAGAGCTGGGCTCGCCATCAAAGGCATCCACCGGTGCGCATTCAGATGAGCTCCTTCACCACCCCGGTCGCCACGCCACCCTGGAAGTTGGTCGGCAACGGCATGCCGATACGACTCACGACGGTCTGCCAGACATTCGCCAGCGGCACATCCTTCTGCACCAAGTGACCCTGATGCTTGAGGCCGAGGGCCGAACCGCCGCAGAGGATCATCGGCAACATCGTGGAGTCGTGGGCGCTGTAGCCACCATTGGTGGTACCCCAGGCTGCCATCGTGTTATCCAGCAAGGTGCCGTGGCCTTCCTTCACGGATTTAAGTTTGCCCAGGAAGTAGGCCCACTCAGCCATATAGAGCGCATCAATCTGACGCCAGAAGACCAACTTGTCCTCTTGTTCGTTGTGGTGGGTCAATGTGTGAAGGTCCCACTTGCTATTGGTCTTATAACCGAAGCAGCGAGCTTCATCGCCTTCTGTGCGCGGAATATGGGTGACGACGCGCGTGCTGTCGGTCTGGAAGCCCAGTGCGACCATATCGAACATGAGGCGGGTGTATTCGGAATAACCACGTCCATCATTAGCAATGCGTTCGCGCGTGGAGTGCGACCCGAAATCTGGACGGGCCACCTTGGGCTTGGGGCGATCAATCCATTCCCCTTCGACTTTGATTCGATCCTCCAGATCACGAATCGAAGTAAAATACTGATCGAGGCGCGCCCGGTCTTCCTTGCCGACATTACGCTGCAATGTGGCCGCCTGCTCCTTGATCGAATCGAGTAGGCTGCCGCGCTGTGCGAGCGCCTGCTTGGCGGCCGCCAGCGTGGTGTTGTTCTCACTACCGAAGAGCTTTTCAAAAAGCACCTCCGGACGGTTCTCCGGGGTGATGGGCGTGCGATTACGACTCCAAGACAGGGTCATCGGGGTAGGACCGCCGAAACCCGTTTCGCGCACTGTCCCCAAGACGAGCGAAGGGAAACGTGTGGAACTGCCGTGATGGGCGGCGATCTGCTGGTCGACCGACATCAATGTCTGAGCGTTCCGGATGGTATTCAGCCCAGTGAGCAAACAGCTACAGGAGCCGTGGCCGCCCGAAAACGCCTTCAGACCCGTCAGCACCGTCATATCATCCCTGAACGGTGCCAGCGGAGCTAACGACGGCGTCATCGTGTAATTCTTGCCGGTATCGGTCGGCGTGAAGCCGCGAATCTCCAAACCCAGGCCCCAATAGGTAAACATACTACGACGCGGAATCTCACCATCCGCCATCGATCCGGCCGTGGTAATCTTCTTCGCATTGGGGCTCATGGCCTCCAGCCAAGGCAAGGCGAGCGTAGCACCGAGGCCCTTAATGAGCGTACGGCGCGACATAAGCCAGGAGTTGCTTTGGATATTCATGAGAAGGTGTGGCGGGTTATTGGGTTTGGAAAAAGGAACTCGCGACGGTCGCCTGGATGACTTCCTGCAGGCGATAGTCATGGGCGGCCGCCTGCGCGGTGATCTGATCGACCACGACGTGGTCGCCATAAACGATCGGCCGACCGAGGGAGTAGCAGAGGAACTTTTCGACGAAGGCCCGGGCGAAGACTTTCTTCTGGGCAAGCAAGGCAGCCTTGAACTCCTGTACGGTCTTGAAAGCACTGCCATTGGGGAGCTGACCGCTCACATCCAGCAAGGGAGAACCCTTGTCGCCCCGCATCCCCTCCCCGTTCTGGCGATCGCGCCACATACCGATGGCGTCATAATTCTCGAGGGCCAAGCCGAAGGCATCGACGCGGGCGTGGCAGCTGGCACAGTTCTCCGAAAGACGGTGTTGATCCAATCGCTCGCGGACGGTCAGTTGCTGGCGGCCCTTAATGGCGGGCAAGTCCCCTGCGTTAGGCGGTGGCGGCGGCACGGGCTGATTCCAAAGCATATCCAGAACCCAGGTGGCGCGACGAACGGGAAGCGTACGCGTGCCATCCGCCAGATAGGTCATCAAGCCGGCCATCCCCAGCACACCGCCGCGCCGACCATCAGCCGGGGCGGGAACTCGCCGGAAATTTTCCCCATCCACACCCTCGATCCCGTAATGTTTGGCCAGCCGTTCATTGATCACTAAGAAATCGCTATCAAGGAAGTTGGTCAGGGGGAGGTTCTTCTGGAGGACTTCCTGGAAGAATTCCAGCGGCTCACGCTTCGAGCTATCCCGCAAGGCATCATCATACTGACGATAGAAATCGCGGTTCGGCGGGTTACCGTTGTCGAAATTACGAACGCTCAACCATTGGCCGGCAAAATTACGGACAAACTCCGTCGACCGGCGATCAGCCAGCAAGCGCTTGACCTGCGCCTGAATGACCGAGGGGTCGCGCAACTTGCCGGCGGCGGCCAACTTGTACAGCTCTTGGTCTGGAGCGCTGCTCCAAAGCAGGTAGGAGAGACGGCTGGCCAATTGCCAATCATCAATGGGCTTGGGGGCGGAGGCGGGGGCGGTCGAGGGCGTGGCAACCTGGCTTTCGCTGCCGAGGTATAAGAACGCCGGCGAGCATAACAGGTTCTTCACCCCTTCACGGACGGCCTGATTAAACGTCAGGGTGCGAGCAGCTTTAACTTGAAGCGTCCAGGCCACCATGCGTTCGACTTCCGAGGCGGCGGCCGGGCGACGATAGGCAAGGGGGAGAATGCGGGCGAAAATTTCGCGAAGGTAAGCATCGTCCTCCCGCCCTTCGCCAGCAAAGAATAATGTCTGCCGGGCCTTGGACGGCCATTCCACAATCGGTCCTTCCCAGTTCATTTCGCCGACCCAAAGTCGCGGACGCTTCGCGATATCCAACTTGGGATCATAGACCCACAGGGGACCGGCGAAAGTTTTGCGATTCTCCAAGGCAGCGGCCAACGCCACTTCCGACTTCTTCTTCAGCTCGGCGATGAATTCGGCCGGCTTTTTCTCCCGGATGGCGCGTTCGATCTCCCCCGCGATGGTCACCGGCTTCCATTGCACATCCTGGTAAAGAGGGTTCGTGATGACGACATCCTTGTCCCCGTTGTCCCAGCCCATGCGCCAACTCCGATTCATCCCAGGAGGGCCGGCCTGCAGGTACATCATGAAAACATATTCCTTCGGGGCGTCCAACGGGGCGTCGATCACGGCACTCTGCACCACCTCAATCGGACTACCCGAACCATACTCCACGACGAGCCTGACCTCTTTCTGCTCTTCCTTACCCTCCCCCTTGAAGGCACCCGCCTTGATGCGGAAACGATACCAGCCATCTCGCTTCACCCCTTTCTTCCCCCAATCTTCACCGTAGAAAGGACTCCGCAGGTTGCCCGGCCGACGGTAATTATTACCGCCGGAAAGGTATTCAATCCCGCCGTTCTTGGCCGTCCAATAGAACGGGCCGTGGGGCACATAACGATTCTCCTTGGCGTTCCATTGACCGAAATTGTCGACAGCGATTTTGGACAACGGTTCTTTGAAGGCCGCCACCACTCCCGGCGGCGGGTTCGTGTCCACGACCTTACCGGTGGCGTCTTTGGTGGCCGCCCCAATGCCATGCACATGCTTTTCGTTCAAGGCGTTCCAGGTAAATTTCTGCACATCCGGCTTCTCGATGAAGACTGCCTCATCCAGCACCAGGTCGGCGACAGCCATGTACTGGGTCAGCTGCCCCTCATCCATGAACAAGCTGGCGCCGCCACGATCGAATCCGCCCACTTTCCCGTCAGCCGGCAATTCCTTTTCGATGCGACGGGCGAAACCTTCCTCCAGCGCAAACATGTCGCGCACGGTGTTGGCGTATTCGACCCGATTCATCCGGCGCATCGGCACGCGGCCGCCTGCGCCTTGGGCAATCTTGGTGGTCTCATCCAACTGCTGAGCCACCCACGAGGTCACGCGAAAGGCTTCTTTGGCGTCAGGACGAGGTTTCTTTTTCGGCGGCATCTCGCCTCCATTGATCTTATCCATCACCTCTTTCCAGAGGCTGGCATTATTCCCGGCCGTAAAATCAGCGCTAAGGAGATCGATGCGGAAACCGGCCCGAGCGGACTCGGCATCATGGCAGTCGACG
>CAIKRN010000298.1 GCA_903829855.1 uncultured Opitutia bacterium | reverse complement strand
TTCGGCGACTCGAAGTACCTCGGCGAGCAGCCTGCTCAGGCCTAAGTTCCGTCGCTTGACCCACAGGAAAGGCGCCCGCTTGGGCGCCTTTTTCTTTGGGCGTGGACGCGGCCTAGCGGCGTGCTAGAAACCTCGCATGAACCTCACCCCTGTGTTCGCCTCCGCCCTTGCCGCCGACATCCCCCAGGAAGTCTTCGGCCAAATCTTCGTGGTTAGCTTCCTCGCCGCCGCCCTCGTGGCCGCGATTGTGTTTAGCCTCCGCGGTCTCTGGCTGATCTTCGAGAAAGCTGGCATCGAAGGCTGGAAGGCCATCATCCCGGTCTACCACCACGTGATCCTCACCCGTATCGCCGGCCTCTCGGCTTGGTGGACGCTCCCGCTCTTACTCGTCATCCCGCTCCTGAAGGCCTCTAACGGCGGGGCGAAGAAATTCTGCCTGCTGCTTCTCGCCGTCTGGTGGGTCTGGCTCTGCCAACGCATCGCGAAGCGCTTCAGCAAGGGCATCGGCTTCGGTCTCGGTCTAGCCTGCCCGGGAACGGGTTTCTATTTCCGTACGGCCCTAGCCTTTGATAAATCGACCTACAACCCGCAGCCCTGAACTATCTGTTGATCACCTGAAAAGGGCGCCCATCGGGCGCCCTTTTTCGTATCCAGTTCCGGCGACTCAAGGGCCGCAGATGCCACAGCCGCCGGGGAGTTCGCGGAAGAAATCATGGCCCTTATCGTCGACGAGGATGAACGCGGGGAAGTCCACAACGTCGATCTTCCACACGGCTTCCATCCCGAGTTCAGGGTAATCAATGACTTCGACCTTCCGGATATTCTCCTGCGCGAGAATCGCCGCCGGACCACCGATGGAGCCGAGATAAAAACCGCCATGCGCTTTGCACGCATCGGTGACGGCCTGCCCGCGATTACCCTTGGCAATCATGACGAGGGAGCCGCCGTTCTTCTGGAAGAGCTCGACGTAACTATCCATCCGGCCCGCCGTCGTGGGTCCAAATGAACCGGAAGCCATGCCGGCCGGAGTCTTGGCCGGGCCGGCGTAATACACGGGATGGTCCTTAAGATACTGCGGCAGGCCTTCGCCCTTCTCAAGGCGCTCGCGAATCTTGGCGTGCGCGATGTCGCGAGCGACGACGAGCGTACCGGTCAGCGCGAGGCGGGTGGTGACGGGATGCTTCGAAAGCTCAGCCCGCACTTCCGCCATGGGACGATTGAGGTCGATCTTCACGACCTTCGTCGCGTCAGCATGCTTGCGAGCATCGGCCGGGATGAAACGACCAGGGTTGCCCTCAAGCTGCTCAATCCAGACGCCGTCCTTATCAATCTTAGCCTTGGCGTTACGATCCGCCGAGCAGGAGACAGCCAAGCCAATC
This sequence comes from uncultured Opitutia bacterium, assembly GCA_903829855.1. Classification (GTDB taxonomy): domain Bacteria; phylum Verrucomicrobiota; class Verrucomicrobiia; order Opitutales; family UBA953; genus UBA953. The sequence continues at coordinate 1,378 of CAIKRN010000298.1, read as the reverse complement.
GGGCACGAAGCGCCGTGACGGGGCAGACGCACAACGCGCACATCGAGGGCAAACCACTTGCCGCCGAACTGCGCGCCGATACCGAGCTGATGTGCGACCTTGAGCAACTCGGCCTCAAGGGCGTTATCACGGAAAGCGCGGCCATGCTCGTTGCCGGAAGTTGGGAGCGCGTCGTAGTAGTGGGTCGAGGTCAGCTTGACGGCCTTCATGGTGGCCTCGGCCGAGGTGCCGCCGATGACGAATGCGAGGTGGTAAGGCGGGCAGGCCGCGGTACCGAGCGACTGCATCTTCTCGGTCAGAAACTTGACGAGGGACTTGGGGTTCAGGACGGCCTTGGTCTCCTGATAAAGGTAGCACTTGTTGGCGGAGCCTCCGCCCTTGGCGACGAAGAGGAATTCGAACTTCGCGCCACTCGTGGCCGCGATATCGATCTGTGCGGGGAGATTGGTACCCGTGTTCTTCTCGGTATACAAATCAAGCGGGGCGAGCTGCGAGTAGCGCAGGTTATTCTGCGCATAGGCCTGATAGACGCCCAGCGACAGCGCCTCGGCGTCGTCGCCGCCAGTCCAGACTTGTTGACCCTTCTTGGCGGTGATGGCGGCGGTACCAGTATCCTGACAGAAAGGCAGCACGCCCTTGGCGGCGACCTCGGCATTGCGCAACATGGCAAGCGCGACGGTACGGTCATTGTCACTGGCTTCCTTGTCCGCAAGGATGGCCGCAACTTGCTCGAGGTGCTCGGTGCGGAGGTAGAAGTTGATGTCGTGCAACGCCTGGTTCGCGAGCAACGTGAGTGCCTCCGGCGCAACCTTCAGCACCGGCTTCCCGTCGAACTCCCCAACGGAGACGTACTCCTTGGTGAGCAGGCGATACTTAGTCGTATCCGCACCCAGCGGGAAAGGGTCCTGATAATGAAAAGAGGAGGCCATCGAACTCCACCATACGGAACGACGCCCCGCCCGCAAACGGAAACAGGTCAGCCGCGCGCGGGCATGCTGGCCGGTGCGCCTAAGCGGACTTCGCCAGCCACCGACGAAAGCACCGCGCCTTCGGCTTGATCGACCGACACCAGGGCCAACCCGACGTTGCCCGCCGCGGAACGCACGATGCCGGCGACCTTGCCATCGGGCGTCTTCAATTCCGAGCCAACCGACACCGGCCCAGTCACCCGACGCAGGATGCGACGCAACGTGCCCATCGATTGGATCCGCGCCATGACTTCCTGCCCAAGATAACATCCCTTCGTGGAACTCACCCATGCTTCAAGCCCGCACTCCTGCGGGAATTCATTGGCCCCACAATCACCGGGCACCGAAGGCACCCCGCCCCGGACGCGCTCGGCATCCAGCTCGGCGAAGGCTGCAGGCAACCCAGGGAG
>CAIKRN010000297.1 GCA_903829855.1 uncultured Opitutia bacterium | reverse complement strand
GACCAGCCCGTAGATGACGACCGACAGCGCAGACCACATCGCCTCGCGCCGCATATCAGCCCACGTCGGCATCTCCTGGATGATTTTACGCTTTGCCCACCAGCTGCGGCACAACACGTAGCCTAGGAACCACGCCACTCCACCGACGATTAGGTAATGCGTTAGGTCATATGCCGCGATGAACATGGTGACCTTCCAGAAACCTGGTAGATCATTAGGAAGCATGAGGGAGGGCATAGTTGGTAATTAGTTTCCAAGCAAGGCCCGCAGGCTGGCTTCGTCGAGGATGGCGACGCCGAGTTCCTGGGCCTTGGTCAGCTTCGAGCCGGCTTCCTCGCCGGCGACGACGTAGTGGGTGTTCTTGCTGACGCTGCCGGAGACCTTGCCGCCGGCCTTCTCGATCAGGTCGCGGGCTTCGTCGCGTCCGAGGGTGGGCAGGGTGCCGGTGAGCACGAAGGTCTTGCCGGACACGCCATCGACGGAGCCCGCCGCGGCGGCTTCGACGAGGTTCAGGCCTGCCGTGCGCATGGCCTTGACCCAATCACGGTGGTTGGGGTCGCTGAAGAAGGAGAGGATGGATTCGGAGACTTCGATGCCGACGCCTGAGATGACGGACTCATACGAGACGCCGCCTTTCTTACCGACCTTGGTAATGAGGAGGTCGCCAGTCTGGGCTGACTCAAGCTTATCCATGGACTTGAAGTGACGAGAGAGGTCCTTGGCGGTCTGCATGCCGACGTTCGGGATGCCAAGGGCATGAATCGCGCGCCAGAGCTCGCGCTGCTTCGCCTGCTCGAGGCCTGCCATCATATTATCGACGGATTTTTCCTTAAAGCCATCGAGGATGCGCCACTGGGGCGGCGTGATGCCGAGGGCGTCGACCGGTACGTTGACGAGCTCGCTGTCCACGAGTTGTTCGGCCACGGCGTCGCCAAGGCCATCGATATCGAGGCACTGCTTGCTGGCGAAGTGGACGAGGCGGCGGATCTTCATCTCGCGCGAAGGCGCACGGAGCTTATAAGCGGCTTCTTCGCCGTCGCGGGCGGCATCGAGGTCGAGTTCCTTGAGGCGGGCTTCGAAGTCGAACGGCTTCGCGTCGGCGGGGCGCTTCTCGAGTACGACGCCAAGGACCTGCGGGATGATCTCGCCGGCCTTCTGGATGCGCACGGTGTCGCCTTCGCGGATGTCCTTGCGGGCAATCTCATCGGCGTTGTGCAAGGTCGCGCGGGCGACGGTGGAGCCGGCGAGGAGGACCGGGTCGAGTTCGGCGACGGGCGTGATGGCACCGGTGCGGCCGACCTGCATGCTGATTTTGCGGAGGATGGTCGAAGCCTGGTCGGGCGGGAACTTAAACGCCACGGCCCAGTGCGGGAACTTGCTCGTCGTGCCAGCGCGGCGCTGGTCCTCGAGGCGATTGACCTTCACCACGGCGCCGTCGGTGGGGAACGGAAGGTCGCGACGCAGGATGTCGAGCTGCTGAATGGCTTTCCAGGCGGCATCGACCCCTTGCTGGACGTCGATGTCATCGCGGATGGGGAAGCCCCATTGCTCAAGCTGTTGTTTGAATTCTTTCAGGGACGCGAAAGCGGAAGACGGTTCACACGCACCGAGGCCATAACAGACGATACTAAGGCGGCGGCGCTGGGCTTCCGCGCTGTCGAGGAGCTTAAGGGTGCCGGCCGCGAGGTTGCGGGGATTGGCGTAGAGGGCCTCGCCCTCTGCTTCGCGGAGTTGGTTAAGGCGCTGGAACTCCGTGAGCTCCATGTAAATCTCGCCGCGGACCTCGAGGAAATCGGGCGCACTTTTAAGTGTGCGTGGTATCTCGCGGATGAGGCTCACGTTGGCCGTCACGTCGTCGCCCCGGGCGCCATTGCCGCGGGTGACTGCGCGCACGAACTTGCCTTTCTCGAAGGTGAGCGAAACCGCCACGCCATCGATTTTAGGTTCGACGACAAATTCCAGCCCCGTGCCGCCTAGGGTCTTGTAAAGACGGTCGCCGAAGGCGCGGAACTCAGCTTCGTCGTACGTGTTATCCAGCGACAGCATTGGGGCCTTGTGGTCGGCCTGTTGGAAGCCTTCCGACTTGTCGTCGCCGATACCTAGGTCGGGTCCGGCGAACATCGGATGGGCGCGTTCTAGGTCGGCCAACTGGTCGACCAGCTTATCGAAATCGAAGTCGGAAATCTTCGGGGCGTGCTTCTTGCGATACAGCTCCTCGTGCTCGGAGATTTCCTTGCGGAGGCGGAGGATGTGATCGCGGGGGGATTCCGACATGGACGTCGGCGGAGGATAAGGGGGGAGGGTGGGGAGGGGAAGGTTTTCATTCGAGGACCTGAGGGCGGGAGGGCCTGAGGGCAAGAGGTGGGCGCGGGTTGGGTAGGGGTGGCATGACGTGCTGTCCTAGGGGGTAATCTATCACCCTGTACTTGACCGCATCCTCGGGGCTACTAGTCTCGTTTTCGTATCCGAAAGCGCCTTCAGAGGCGTCGTATGATACCACCAGGGGGCCGCCGCAAGGCGGCCTCGCTTTTTATACGTCAATCCAGCCCAGGGACTGTTCGTTTAATCGTTTAATCAAATGGTAAGCCCCTTGCTCCTTGAGATACCGATTTGGCTGGATGGATTGTTTCAGTAGGTAGGCGACAAGGTCCGCGAGCTGAAGTTGACGTGATGTTCGTGAAGACTGGGCGACCGGGTTGCCGATGATGCTAGGCGTAAAGTCGTAATGCCAGGCGGAGGGCT
>CAIKRN010000296.1 GCA_903829855.1 uncultured Opitutia bacterium | reverse complement strand
GCGGACCCTAAGCTTATCGGCCATGACTCCGCTTTTCCGGCGATGCTCATGTTCCTGCCCGTCGGGTTCGTCGGCCTGATGATCGGCGGCCTCATCGCCGCGAACTCTTCGACGATTCTGACGCACCTCAACTGGGGCTCTTCGTATCTCGTGCACGACTTCTACCGTCGCTTCATCAAGAAGGACGCCACCGAGGCGCATTACGTGAACGTCGGCCGTCTCTCGACCGTGTTGCTATACGTCGTCGCCGCGCTGCTCAGCTTGACGATGTCGTCGGCCCAGCAGGCGTTCCAGATCCTGCTCTCCATCGGTGCTGGCACCGGCCTGCTTTATCTCGCCCGCTGGTTCTGGTGGCGCGTGTCCGCTTGGTGCGAAGTCGTCGCTATGGTGATGTCGCTCGTGACCGCGGTGGCCGTGCCTTACTTCATGCCGCACGCGGACTTCGCGACCACGACCATCATCCAGGTCGGCATCACCACGCTGTCGTGGCTCATCGCCGCGTATGTTGGCCCGCAGACGGACCGCGCGACGCTCATCGCCTTCTGCCAGAAGGTGAAGCCGGCGGGACCGGGCTGGACCGATATCCGCGCCGAAGCCGGCATCAGCGACGCGGAAATCGCTCAGGAGAATCGCATCGGCTCGGCCTTCATCGGCTGGATCGCAGGATGTGCCCTCATCTGGGGCTCGCTCTTCGCGATTGGTAATTTCCTCTACGCTTCCGGCGACCCTAAGCGACTCACCATGGCCTGGGTGCTCACCGCCGTCACGCTTGTCAGTGGCACTGTACTCCTCAAGGTCACCCAGCAGTTATGGGCGGATAGTACGGCGTCACAGGCGCGCGAAGACGCGAAGCGGGTGTAAGCGGACAAGCTTCGGGTGGCGGGTGGCAGCCCCGGGTGGCAGGTGGCGGCAGTTTTGAACTCATAGGGAAACCGGAGCCCGTATGATTGGCTCGGGTGTATTGGGTAGGGGCGCCACTGCGTGGCGTCCGTGGGCGGAAGGGTGTGATACGGCCGGATATCTTGCCCGGCTCGTCGTATCTTGCGCTGCGAACGGACGCGACGCAGTCGCGCCCCACCCTCGGGATGAAGAATCGAGACAAACTATGTCGTGACGCGGTCCCGACCCTACCTAGGGGAACTAGGACAGCACGTGGTGCTGTCCCTACCTCATTACACCGAAACGGAAGATGAGCTGCTGTGCATACTGTTCGCCGGGGCGCAGGATGCCGCTGGGGTAGCCGAGGCGATGGAACGCGGGCTGGTTCGGTGAATCCGGGAAGAGGCCGGGCTCGAGGCAGAAGCCTTGGCGAAAGGAGAAGGGCTTGGGCCAGCGACCTTGCTTGGTGCCATCGAGAAAATTGCCGGTGTAAAGTTGGAGGCCCGGCGCATCGGTGAGGACTTCGAGGGTGCGGCCAGAGGTCGGCTCGGTGACGAATGCTGCAGCCTGCAGGGTTTTATTAGCCCGGAGGACATAGCAATGATCGTAGCCATGCCCGCGGGAGAGTTGCTCATGCGTTGCGCCGATGCGCTCGCCGAGCGCGTGCGGCTGGCGAAAATCAAACGGCGTACCCGTTACGTCCATCAACGTGCCCGTCGGGATGAGCACGGGACTTACGGGGATGATTTGATCGGCCGAAAGGGTGAGGCGGTGGTCGAGGACATTACCTTCGCCGGCTAGATTGAAGAAGACGTGATTAGTCAGGTTACAGGTCGTGGCGGCTTGGGTGGTGGCCGCGAAGTCGATCTGCAGTTCGTTGGCGTGATCCGGCAGGGTGTAGGTGACGACGGCCGTGAGCTCCCCTGGGTACCCTTCTTCGCCATCGGGGCTGACGTAGGTGAAGCGGACAATGGAGGCATCGTCGGTGCGGGTCGCTTCGGATTTCCAGATGCGCTTGTCGAAGCCGCGGAGTCCGCCGTGGAGGTGCTGGCCGTTGTTATTCTGGGCGAGCAAAAACGTTTTTCCATCGATGGTGAGCTGGCCGGCGGCCAAGCGGTTGGCGTAGCGGCCGACCGTGCTGCCGAGGCAGGGATGGCCAGCGGCGTAGTCTTCGAAGGTGCGGAGCCCAAGGGTGACTTCACCGATGGCACCGCGGATATCTGGCACGCGGACGGAAGTGAGCATTGCTCCGTATTCGCTGAGCGAGACTTCCATGCCGAGTGCGTTGTTTAGCGTATGGATTTGCACGGGCTGATCGCCCAGTCGGCCATGGAGTTGGCGAAGTAAAAGCCCGGCGCGGCGGCCACGTTGCCAGGTTAGTGCCGTACAAGCGACGGTCGTGGCGGCGAGAAGAACTTCGAGCAGCGGCATAGGCTTAAACTGTCTACGGGGTCAGTTTCGCCAAGTCAAAGACGCGGGCACAAAAAACCCGCCTCGGCGGCGGGTTTTGGTCGGACTGGGGCGGGCCTTATTTGGTGACTGGGGCGGGCGCCTTGGCGGCAACGCCAGCAACTGGGCTAGAGGCCAAGACGTTGGACCAATCTGCGGCGATCCGGACGGCTTCGTGCAGCTGGATATCATATTCCGGCCAATCATCATCTTCGAGGGGGTCGCGCATCCGATTAGCCTTCTTGCTCTTCGTGAGGGCGTCAGGCCCTTCCTTCTTTTCTTGTTCGAGGGCCGCTTCAAGTTTCACGTCGCGGATTTTATATTCTTTTTTGGCGTAGTCGGATAGCTCGCGGCGAATCTGGTCGCGGAATTCGAGGTCGTCTTTGCGCTCGGTCCGACGCTGTTCGAGTGAAAGGGAGACCTCTTTGCGCCCTTGGCGATTCTTCGTCCAATCGATCGTGCGACTTAGCGTTAGGAACTCGGGGAGTTCCGCTTGACGGCGGGCGCTGCCGGCGGCGAGCGAGGAAATCAGGCCGTCAGAAAGCTTGGCCTTTAGCCAGTCGCCTTCGTCGGGCTTGGTCATCGTTGGCGTGACGGAATCCCAGGGCAGGGGGCGATCGAGATCCGCTTCAGCCACCGGCATCACGGAGTAGACCGAAGGCACGACGATATCGGCCGGGACGCCCTTAAGCTGGATGGAGGAGCCACTGGGAGCGTACCACTTCTGGATGGTGACCTTGACGGCCGACTTCAAATTGCGGTCGAAGCGGCTCAGCTCGATGATATTCTGGACCGAGCCTTTGCCGTGGGTGGTGACGTCGCCGACGATGATCGCGCGGCGATGGTCGTGCATGGCACCAGCGAAGATTTCGGAAGCGGAGGCCGAGAGTTTGGAAGTCAGTACGATGAGCGGCCCATCCCAGGCGACCTTCTCGTCTTCATCACGGTAGTCTTCGGAGCGTCCTTGGCTGTCACGAACCTGTAGGACTGAGCCCTTCGGGATGAAGAGCCCGGAGATATCGACCGCCTCAGTGAGGAGGCCGCCGCCGTTCTTACGCAGATCCATAATCAACGCCTTCATGCCGAGTTTCTTAAGTTTGCCGATTAGCTGTTCGATATCGGCGGAGGGGCTGGAGCCAGAGCCATCGGGGTTCTTGCCGTAGAAAGCCGGGAGGTCGATGACGCCTAGCATGATAGTGCCGTTACCATTGGGGACTTCGAAGGCCTTGGCGGAGGCCATCTGGCCGACGAGCTTGATTTGGTCGCGCTTGAGGGAAACCGTCTTGCGGCCGCCGGCTGCCATGTCGACGAGGAGGCGGACGGTCGTGTTCTGTTTCCCACGGATGCGGCCGATAGCCTTGCTGAGGCGCATGCCCACGATGTCTTCCATTTCACCTTTCTCGCCTTGGCCAACCGCGATGATCTTATCGCCGGATTTTACTTGGCCCGAGAGGTCGAGCGGGCCGCCAGGTAGGATATCTTTGACGACACAGAGGCCGTCTTCATCGGAGAGTGTCGCCCCAATGCCGACGAGCGAGTTGCGCATTGCGATTTCAAATTCTTCCAGGGATTGCTGGGAGAAGAAGGTTGAGTGCGGGTCGTATTGGCTGGCGTAAGAGTTGAGGAAGATTTCTTCGACCTCGTTTTGGTCGTAGTTGAGGTAGGAGCGGCTCTTGCTGTAGCGCTTTTTCAGACGTTCTACGGCCTCGGCGGTCTTGGCGGCCGTGATTTCCGGGAGTGAGTGGTCCTTGGGGGCTTTAGCTTTCGCACCCGTACGATCTTCGCCGAGCAGTTCCGAGAGCATATCGAGGCGGAGGCGTCGGCCCCAGAGGGCGTCGGCGGCTTCGGCGCTCTCGGGCCAGTTGGCCTTCTTGCGTTCGACGGGGAAGGTGCCGGGCTGGGTTAGGTCGATGGGCCGATCGAGGGCGGCCAGGTTCGAGACCGTGCGCTGGTCGACCTTCTTTTTGAAGAGGGTGTAGATTTCAAACGCTGGGGTCAGGTTGCCGCGCTGGAGATACAGGTCCAGGGTCTTGCCGTAGCGGGCCACGAACTCATCCACCTCTTCGGCGGTGAAGTACATCTTAGCCCCGTCGAGATTCTCACAGTAGGTCTTCACGACGGAGTTCATGTCGATGGACGACATCTCCTTTTTGCTGATGTGAAGCTTCTCGAGGAGGGCCGCGGTGGCCCTCGTCTCGTTTTGCATGGACTGCGTGGTGGTGAAGTTTCCGGTCTGAGCGGAAACGAACGCAGCTAGAAGAACCAGCAGCGGAGTCAGTCTTAGTCGCATAAAGGGGTGGGGAGTCAGCGTAGGCGGGCGCTGAGGTCTTCCAACCTACGTTTCTCGGCAGGAGTGAGCGAGCCGAATCCCCCGGCGGAAATCTTGTCCAATAGCCCGTCCAGCTCAGCCCGGGCCTGGGTCTGAGTCAGGGATCCTGGGGTGTTTTCTTCAGCGGGCGTCTCAAGGGAGGGACCGGGTGCTTCGGTGGAGGGCATCTGCACTTGAGCGTAGCTTGGGCCTAGATTTGTCCGATTCAGATAATGCCAAGCGACGAAACCTAGGATTAATCCGCCAAGGTGAGCTGAGTGGGCGATACTGGACTGCCATTCGTCTTTCCAGAAGCTCCAGCCTTGCCGGGTTGGCAGCTCGGAGAAGAGCCAGCCAGCCAGCGTAAAAAGGCTGGTGAGTATGAGTAGCCAGCGGACCTTGAGGGTGACGGGCAGAAAGAAGAAGAGAAGCAGGGTGACCTGATGTTCTAATTTATCGTACAGGGCGACAATCATGAGGGCGTAGACGCCCGCCGAGATGCCCACGATCTGTCCATTGCTGTGATGGCCGACGCCAGAGAGGTACCACAAGGTCGCCCCAGAGAGAATGCCCGCGATGAGTGTCGCGAAGAACGCTTTTCGCCCGTACGTGTTTTCAACAATCGAGCCAGTCCACCAAAGGACAAGGCAGTTGCCGAGAAGATGGAAGAACGCTGAGTCTAGAGGGGCGACTTTAGGTGCCCCTCCATGAATGAGGGCGTAACTTAGCCATGACCATACATGTGGCGAATTCTCCGATAGCACAGCCCATCCGAGTAAATCTGGCAGGGGCGTAGACTTGACGACAAACTGCAGGATGAAAATGGCTACTAGGAGTACAACGGTCCAAGCGGTAGCGGAAAGGGGCTCCCGGTAAGGGCCCCGATTCCGCATGTAGGCCCGGTCGCCGATGCCCATGCGCGCGTTGTCCGCTTAGAGTTTCTTCACGATCGCATCGGCGAGGCCATACTCGATGGCCTCCTCGGCGTTCATGTAGAAATCGCGATCGGTGTCCTTGGTGACCTTCTCAATCTTCTGCTTCGAGGCCTTGGCGAGAATCTCGTTCAGCTCAGAGCGGAGGCGTTCCATTTCCTGGGCCTGGATATGGATATCGACGGCGGTGGCCTGGATGCGGCCCATGATGAGCGGCTGGTGGATCATCACGCGGGAATGCGGGAAGAGCAGGCGGTTGCCCTTTTCCTTGGGGGCCTGCAGGAGGATGGAGCCCATGGAGGCGGCCATACCAGTCACGACGACCTTCACAGGGGAAGAGATCATGCGGATGGTGTCGTAGACGGCCATGCCGGAGGTGATGGAGCCACCCGGGGTGTTGATGTAGAAGGTGATCTCCTTGCCGGGGTCGATGCCATCGAGATAGAGGAGCTTTTCGACGATATCCCGGGCGGAGGCGTCTTCAACGGCGCCCCAGAGGAAGATCTTCCGCTGTTCGAGAAATTTCTTCTGGATGAGCATGGAGCTCGGGCCGCCTTCCTTCGGGGCAGCGGGGGTCTTCTCGTCCTCGTCTTCGTCGTCGTTACGCATGGGAACAGCCAAGTTGCCCGAAACCTCGCCCGTGGCAAGCGTGGGGAGGGCGGAGAGCGGGGGAAATCATTCACAAAGGGAGGGCGTGAGGGGTGAAATGCGCGGAGGTCTCGGCCCCCACCTGCTTTTGAGGAACAAGTGGGTGGACGGGGCGGTCAGTTTGTAAACCATCGCCTATCCCCCATGAAACTCCGCCTCCTTCTCTCTGGCCTGCTTGGCTTTTGTGCCGCCGCCTCCGCGGCCCTCGTCGATAACCATAATCAGTCCGCGATCTCCTCGGGTGCCGATAAGCCCGAGAACGCCAAGAAGCCCAAGGTGCTCGTCATCATCGGCGATGCGACGGAGCTCCTCGACACGATGTACCCGGTCTATCGCCTGCAGGAAGCTGGCTTCCAGCCGGTCTTTGCCTCCATCGACAAGCGCGTCTACCAGACCGTGCTCCATGAGGTGAAGCCGGGTTGGACGATTACCAAGGAGTGGGAAGGTTACACCATCAACTGCGACATCGCCTTTAAGGACATCAAGCCCGAGGAATATGCGGGTATCTTCTTCAGCGGCGGTCGCGGGCCAGAGTATCTCCGCGAAGACGAAGCCCTCCTGGCGGCGACCCGCTGGTTCTGGGAGCACAAGAAGCCGATGATGAGCGTCTGCCACGGCGTTGAAATTGTCGCCCGTGCCGGTATCGTGAAGGGCCTGCACATGGCCACCGTGCCGAAGTGCAAGTTCGACCTCGAGGTCTGCGGTGGCATCTTCGTCAACGCCCCGGTCGTCATTGACGGAAATATGGTCAGCGGACGCACCTTCCATGACCACGGCTCGTTTGTCGGCCCGTGGATCAAGATGCTCGAAGCCCAGCGCGATCAGAAGTAATCGCCATGCTTTCCCGCCGCGATTTCCTCCGCACCGTCCCCGCCGCTGCGGCCTTCGCCGCGCTATCGGCCCGGGCTCAGACGAAAGACGATTTCAAGATCCGCTATACGCTTTCCTCGGCGCTTTACGGCACGATGCCACTCGAGGTCATTCTGCCTGAGGTCGCCAAGGTGGGCGCCGAGTCCATTGATATCTGGTGCAAGGTCCACGGCGACCAGCGCGAGCAGGCGACCGCCCTTGGCGAAGAAGCCTTTGCGGCCCTGCTGAAGAAGCACGGCGCCCGCGTCGGTTCGAGTACGCGCTACCCGTTGGGACCTTTCAAAATTCAGGAAGAGATGGCCTGGGTGAAGAAGCACGGTGGCGATCTGGTTATCTGCGGATGCGCCCCCGCAAAGGATCCCGCGGGCGAAGCCGCCAAGAGTGCGATCAAGAAGTTCCTCGAAGACATGAAGCCGCACGTCGCCAAAGCGGAAGAGCTCGGGGTGACGATCGCGATCGAGAATCATATTGGACAGGTGCTACAGCACCCAGATTCCCTCCGCTACTTCGCCGAATTCAATCGCTCGGCGCATCTCGGCGTGGCGTTCGCCCCGCATCACCTCCACCCGTGGGCAGAGCAGATTCCCTCTTTGATTCGCGACTTGGGGGCGAAGAACCTTCCCTTCGTCTATTTTCAGGAGCATTCCGCAGGTATCTTCAAAAAGGCCAGTAAGGAGATCGAGATGCAGCAACTACCGGGTTATGGCGGCGGGCTCGACTACCATCTGGTCGTCAAGGCCCTCCGCGATGTTCACTTCAAGGGCGTCGCCGAGATCTTCATGCACCCGACACCGCGTGGCATCCCGATTTTACCGACGGTGGCCGAAGTTACCGCCGCCGTAAATAAGTCACGGGCGTATCTGGATAAGTGCCTCCGCGAGACGGCATGATGGCGTGGGCTGCGATCCTGCTCGCCGCGGCGGCGCTGGGGGCTGAGCCACTCGTCACCGGCTTCGAGCGCTTCCATGCGGCAATACCGACGGCTGAAGGCGGCCGCCTGCTCTACAACGAGCTCGGCTGCGTGAACTGCCACGGCGGCGAGACCGGCCTGCCCGCGATGCGCGGTCCGGCGCTTGCGACCGTCACCCAGCGCGTGCGCTCGGAATGGCTCCGTAAGTTTGTCGCCGACCCCGCATCGGCGCATCCTGGTGCGGTTATGCCGCAGGTGCTGGCTAAGGATGACATGCCGACGATTCTCGCAATTGAGCATTACCTGGTTGCGCTAAAGCCGAAGGCCGCCGCCAAGGCCCCGGCGAAGATCATGCACGTGAACGGCGGGCGTGGCGGCGAACTATTCAATACGCTCGGTTGCGTCGCCTGCCATGCTCCGGGCCAGGGATTCGTGCCGCCTGACGGTGCGCCCAAGGCTGCGGATTTTACGCATCGCAGTATCGGCTTCGCCGACCTGAAGACGAAATACAGCTTAGAAAGCCTGAGCGCATATATCTTCGATCCGCTGAAGGTCCGCCTCGACGGACGCATGCCAAAGATCGCAATGGAGAAACAGGACGCGGTCGACATTGCCGGCTACCTCCTCGAGTTCCAAGGTAGCGATGGGCGGTTGGATGTGGCCATCGATCAGGTCGCACTTGATGTGAAACGGGTCGCGGCCGGCCGCAAGGCCGTCATCACTGCTCGCTGCGCCGCTTGCCATGATCTGCCTAAGGACGTGGCCGCCGCGCCAGTTGCATTGAAGAAAGCCGAAGGCGGCTGCCTCGACGCCGCCCACACGAAGGCCCCGCGTTATGCGCTTTCCGGTGCACAGCTTGCAGCGCTGAAACTTTTCCTCGCGAAGAAGGACGAAGCCGCTTCGCCTAAGCTCGCGGCCGACCTCACACTGCAGGCGTTGAACTGCGTCGCTTGCCATGAGCGCGACGGCCAGGGCGGACCCGATGCCGGACATAAACCTTATTTCCAGGGAGATCATAATCTTGGCGATACCGGTCGCTACCCGCCGCCTCTCACGGGTATCGGCGGCAAGCTCCGCCCCGAATGGCTCGCCAAGGTACTTGCCGGCGAGAATCGCGTGCGGCCTTACCTGCAGGTGAAGATGCCGCAGTATGGCGCGGCCACCGCTGATCTCGCCAAGCTCCTTGGCATCGCTGACGCGCGTGCCGCCCTGAAGTTCGAAGGGGGCGACGACACCGCCGGCCGTAAACTCATGGGTACGCAGGGCGGGGCGGGCTGCATCACCTGCCACCGCTGGGGCGACCGCCCTTCGCTCGGCATCCAGGGGCCTGACCTCAGCAACATCGCTGCCCGCCTGCAGGAAAGCTGGTTGCGAGAGTATCTCATCAACCCTTCGGCCTATCGTCCGGGTACGCTGATGCCGTCGTTCTGGCCCGCTGGGAAATCGTTTAATCCAGCCATCCTCGGCGGCGACACCGATAAGCAGATTGCCTCAATTTTTAAATTCATTGAAAGCGCTAACGGTGAGCCCGAAGGTTTTCCTCAGAATCGGAACGGCGAATATGAAATCGTGCCCAAAGATCGCCCCGTCGTGCAGCGTACCTTTGTCGAGGGCGTAGGCGTACGCGCCTTACTTGTCGGCTTCCCGACAGGTGTGCACTTAGCTTATGACGGCGAGCACGGCGGCCCAGCGCTGATGTGGAGTGGCCGTTTCTTTGATGCTTACACCACCTGGTTCTCCCGCTTCCCGATTTTTGAAAAACTCCCTGGCGAGAAAATCCTCGCTTGGCCAAAGTCGTCGGACGGACGTTTCCTGGGCTATCGTCTGGATGCGCAGGGCAATCCGACATTCCTTTATGAGCAGTACGGCGTGAAGCTGGAGGAGACATTCGAAGGGATTGAGCATGGCTTGCGCCGCACCATCACGTGGGCGCCGACGCCGGACTTCTCTCCCGCCCTCACGCACCCCGAGGGAATGAGTGTGGACGTCAAGGAATCATCCAAACAGGGCCGCCGCGTTTATATCTATCTCTTGAAATGAAAGCCGCGTTTGCCCTCTGCTTCTTAGCTGCCTCGCTTTCGGCCACCTCGTATGAGATTGCCGATATCCTGACGGCGAGCACCGCCGCGGATACTCGTGCCAAGGATTGGAAGCCCGGTGCGGGCTTGGCATTGGAAGTCAGTGGCATGGATTGGACGGCCGACGGCAAACTCGCCGTCGCGATTCGCAAGGGCGAAGTCTGGATTGTCGACGGTGTGCTCGACGCCCAGCCGAACAAGGCGACCTTCAAGCTCTTCGCCTCTGGGTTGCATGAGCCGCTCGGCCTCCTCAGTGACGGCAAGGACCTACTCGTCACGCAACGCACCGAGATGACGCGCTTGCGCGATACGACGGGGACCGGCGTGGCTAATGAATACCTGACTGCAGGTTACGGTTGGAATGTCTCTGGTGCCTATCATGGCTATGCCTACGGACCCAAGCGCGACGGCCAGGGGAATCTCTGGGTCACGCTTAACGTGGACATGGGTGACCACGCCGACAACAAAGCGCCGTGGCGCGGTTGGGGTGGCATCATCGGTAAAGACGGCAAGTTCATCCCCATGGTGGCCGGTCTGCGTTCGCCTTGCGGCCTCGGCACGAACCTCGCGGGCGACATGTTCTGCGTCGACCAGCAGGGCACGTGGATTCCGACCACCCCGATCTACCACCTGCGCAAGGGTGCGTTCTTCTTGAACCCCGAAGGTATCGCCTCCGAGAAGCTGCCTGCCTCGCCCGTGCATCTCTCCGCTCCGGTGCCATCGAAGATTCCTTATCCTGACGCGTTGAAGGCGTTGCCCGAGATGTGTCCGCCGGCGATTTGGATGCCCTATAATAAGATGGGTCGGAGTGGCACCGACCTCGCCACGTGCGATGCAGGGGGCAAGTTTGGGCCGTTCGATGGGCAGATGTTCGTCGCCGAATTCACCGATGCCAAGATCAGTCGCGTCTTTATGGAGAAGGTCGACGGAGAATATCAAGGCGCCTGCTTCCCGTTCGTCGGCGGTTTTGCCTCGGGCATTGTGCGCTTACGGTTCGCCCCGGATGGCTCGCTCATGGTCGGCATGACCAGCCGTGGCTGGTCATCGCTTGGCACCAAGGCCTACGGCCTGCAGCGCCTGCGTTATAACGGTACCGCACCCTTCGCGATTAAGGAGATGAAGGCCAAGCCCGATGGCTTCGAGCTCGTCTTCACCAAGCCCGTCGACGTCGCCCGCGCCGGCGACATCGCCACCTACCGGATGACCAACTACACGCTTTTATATTCGGGAGCGTATGGCAGCGACGAGATCCAGTCGGCCCCGAACGGCATCGTCTCGGCCAAGGTCGCCTCGGACGGACGCAGCGTGCGCCTCAAGGTTGACGGCCTTCGCCCGCTTTACATCCATGAGTTGCATGCGGACGGCCTCCGCTCGGCATCCGGCGAAGCGCTTGATCATGCGGATGCGTATTATACGCTCAATCG
>CAIKRN010000295.1 GCA_903829855.1 uncultured Opitutia bacterium | reverse complement strand
CGACGACGTCGCGTCCGTTCGTCGGATGGGTTGCGGATCTGGATCTGCTCAACGGCGGGTTGGGGACAACCCGCCCTACCCGAGGCAGACGAGGGTGCAGAGCACTCCCATCAACCTACCCACCCTACACTTGCCGCTAGGGTGGGACGGCTGTCCTCAGCCGTCCGTTCGTCGAGAGGTCTGCGCACCACGTGAGAGATTCTATTCTCGATTGGCTCAACGGCGGGTTGGGGACAACCCGCCCTACCCAAGGCAAACTAGGGCAGCACGCGGTGCTGCCCCTACCTGCGATGCAGCGATACAGCGAGGGCAGCTTGGGATGGACGGGGGTGGGGACTCGACCTAGGTTCGCTGGACTTACCTTATGAATAGAAAGATCACGTGTCTCGGTGCGGTGGTATTGCTCGCGGGGGCGGCCTTGTTTGGTCAGTCACCCGCCAGCGACGAAAAGTTAAATGCCTTGCGGTCGCTGAAGATTGAGGCGGCGACCATCACGCTGGCGGCACGCGATCCGTCGGCGACGAAGACGATGGTGAGGTTGACGCTACGTCCAGCGAAGGGTTCAAATATTAACGTCGAGGTGTGGCTACCCGACGCGGCGAAGTGGAATGGACGCTTCCTCGGCTTGGGCAATGGCGGAGCCGCCGGCCGAATTAATTCCGCGAGTCTGGCGGGGCCGAGCAATGCGGGTTACGCCGTGGCGACGACGGATATGGGCACGGCGCCCAATGCCGATTCCGGCGTGGGTAATCCCGAGGTCTGGAAAGATTTCGGCTACCGCGCGACGCATCTGATGACGGTTGCGGGTAAGCAGATTGTGCAGGCCTATTATGGCAAGGCGCCGGAACTTTCCTATTTCAGCGGTGGCTCGACGGGCGGCCAGCAAGCCCTGCAAGAGGCGCAGCGCTATCCAGAAGACTATGACGGCATCGCGGCGGCGGTGGCCGCGCATTGTCGCACGCCGCTCCACGCCTACTTCCTGTGGAACGACCAGATCCTGAAGAAGCAACCGTTCACGAAGGCGCAGGATGCCAACATCATGGCGGCCGCAAACGAATTTATGGCGGCGCGGGAAATCCCAGCCGCCGCTGGAAAATTCGTGTCCGACCCGCGCTGCACGCCGCAGGATATCGAAGCGGTAATCGCGCTGGCGCGGAAGAAGGACGCGTCACTCACCGACGATCACGCCGCGGCCTTGCGGAAACTCTTCGATGGTCCACGCCATGCGGTGTCAGGTGAGCGAATCTTTAACGGCATTCCGCTGGGGAGCTCGCTCGAGGCCTCCCATGGCCACCTGTATCTTTTCAAGTGGGCCTTTGGCGCGGATAAGAAGATGGAGGATATTAATTTTGGTGCCGATATGGATACCTACACCGCCAAGCTCGCCCCGTACCTGAGCGCCGAGAACCCTGACCTCAGGGCGTTCGAGAAGCGCGGCGGCAAGTTGGTGATGACGCTTGGTACCGCCGATTCGGTCGTGCCCTATCACGCGTCGATTGATTACTACGAACGCGTGGCGGAACGCCTCGGCGGACTGGATAAAGCACGCGCGTTCTTCCGCTTCTACGTCGTCCCTGGTCTGTCGCATGGCGGCGGCCCCGGCATCAATCAGCCACCAAGCCTGCTCGATGCGGTGCGGGCTTGGCGCGAGAAGGGCACCGTGCCCGAAGGCTTGGTCGGCCGACATGCCGAAGGCGGTAAGGTCACGCTCGAGATGCCCATTTATCCGTATCCTCAACGTACGGGTTGGAATGCGACGAAAGGAAGTTATGAAGCCGTGGATGGTCCGCGGGGAGGCGTCGATCGAATCGCTGAGCGCTTCCGTCCAGCTGCGGCGGGGGAGTGAGGGCGGCGGAGGTAGGGGCGTGCGGCCCGCGCGCCCGCGGCTGACCGGGCCGGTCAGCCCTACCCGAGGCAGACGAGGG
>CAIKRN010000294.1 GCA_903829855.1 uncultured Opitutia bacterium | reverse complement strand
TCGACCCGACCGTTTATCTGGGCTGATTGGGTCGTTTGCGGGATTTTGCGACGAATCGGGTTCGGTTGTGCCTTGCGGCTCGCTGGGCCTATCCTCTATTTCGGAGGACGTCCGTATGTTCACCTGCAGCAAAATCTACCGCGATATCCCGTTCGCCCACCGGCAGCACCGGCACGACGGGCATTGCTCGTTCCTGCACGGCCATAACTGGGGCATTGAGATCGAGTTCGGTTGCGAGCAACTCGACGAGCGCGGCTTCGTGGTGGACTTCGGCGGCCTCGGTTTCTTGAAGACCTGGATCGCGGATAACCTCGATCATGCCTGCCTCTTCGCCCAGTCAGACCCGATTCGCGAGCAGCTCCTTAAGGATTACCCGAAGTTGTTCCGTCCGCTCGTCATCGACTCCGTCTCCACCGAAGGCATCGCTAAGTTCCTCTTTGAGACTTTTGACCCGATGGTGCGCAAGGAGACCGGTGGGCGCGCTTGGGTTCGGCAGATTATCTTGCACGAAGATACCAAGAATAAGGCGAGCTATCAGCCGAAGGCCTGACCATGGCTGAGCTCTACCCCGTCAATGAGACGTTCCTCAGTTGGCAGGGGGAAGGGGTCCATCTTGGTCGCAAGGCCTTCTTCATCCGCCTGCAGGGTTGCCCCGTGAAATGCGCTTGGTGTGACTCCGCGTCCACCTGGCATCCCCAGTTCGTCCCCAAGCAGGTCCGCAAGGCCTCCGCCGCCGAGCTGGCCGCCGAGGCCTCCTCCGCCCGTCCGGAATTCGTCGTCCTAACCGGTGGCGAGCCCTGCATCCACGATTTGACCGCCCTGTTGGCCGCCATGGCCTCCGTCGGACTCAAGGTGCACCTCGAGACCTGTGGCGCCTACCCGATTGCCCCTGGGTTCGCCTGGGTGACCGTCAGTCCCAAGTGGGCTAAGCCCCCTTTGGCCGAATCCTTGGCCCGGGCCGACGAGGTGAAGCTCATTGTCGAAGCCCCAGACTCTATTGCCCGTTGGACGGAGGCGGTGGGTGGCAAGTGGCTTAGCCCTAATGTTTGGCTGCACCCAGAATGGTCCCGCCGGGCGGTTCCCGAGGTTTTAAAGGCCATAACCGAGCAGGTGAAGCAAGTCGGTGCGCCTTACCGGGCGGGTTGGCAGGTTCATAAGCCCTATTCCGCCGATAGTCTCGACCCGCGAGCTCGTCCGCCGGCCCCCTTGGGGGGTGATCTCGGCAAGGGTTTCTGAGTTCCCGGGGTGCCCGTCGTCACTGATGGGAGGGTGGGGTCGGGAGACTATCTTCGCATGGGAACTTTTTTTGCTTCACACGGGGGCGGAACCGTCATTCAAAACGACCTCATGAACCGAACTGCTGTGCTCGCTCTTGAAGATGGAACCATTCTTCGGGGCAGGGCGTTCGGGGCAACGGCCACCCTCTGCGGGGAAGTTGTGTTCAATACGAGTATGACCGGCTACCAGGAAATCCTTACGGACCCTTCCTACTTCGGTCAGATTGTCACGATGACCACGCCGCAGATCGGCAACTACGGCGTTAACGAAGATGACTTCGAATCCGCCCGCCCGCATGTCGCTGGTTTCGTCGTGCGGGAACTTTCGCCGATTGTCTCCAACTGGCGCGCAACGACCGACCTCGGTACCTGGCTCGCGAAGTATGGTATCCCTGGCATCGAAGGCATCGATACCCGTTCACTGACCAAGAAGCTCCGTTCCGCCGGCGTGATGAAGGCCTGCCTTTCCACGGAAAACATTTCCGACGAGGAAGCCCTCAAGCGCGCGCGGGCTTGGACGGGCACCGTCGGTGCCGACTTCGTTAAGGACGTCACCTGCAAGGCACCTTACCATTTCAACGCCACCACCGGCGATTGCGAGGCCTTCACCGTCCCGGGTACGCACCTGAATAAGCCTAAGGCGCGCGCGACCAAGTATCGCATCGCTGCTTACGACTTCGGCGCCAAGACCTCGATCTTCCGTCGCCTCGTCGCCTCGGGCTTCGATGTGCATGTGTTCCCGGCGCGCACGCCAGCCGCGGACATCCGAAAATTCAACCCCGATGGCGTTTTCCTGTCGAACGGACCGGGCGACCCTGCCGCACTGAAGTATGCGCACGAGGCCGTCTCGGATCTGATCAAGACCTACCCCGTTTTCGGTATCTGCCTCGGTCACCAGATTATTACCCACGCCATCGGCGCGACGACTTATAAGCTTAAGTTTGGCCATCGCGGTGGCAATCAGCCCGTCAAGAATACTGAAGAAGGTCGCGTGGCCATCACCGCTCAGAATCACGGCTTTGCTTCTAATCGCGAAGACCTTGAGCGCTGCGGCGCCGTCGTCACCGAAGTTAACCTGAACGATAATACGGTCTCGGGTCTCCGCCTGAAGGATAAGCCCGTTTTCTCTGTTCAGTATCACCCCGAGGCCGGTCCTGGCCCGAATGACGCCGATGTGCTCTTCGATCGCTTCTACGAGCTGATCGCCAAGAGCAAGGGCGCCAAATAGACCGCTTAAGATGGCTGCGCGACTTAAGGCAGCCTTGCTTCTGATCGTCGCAGCCTTGCTGGCAGGCTGCACCTCGATGCCCGCCACACCCGAAGCAGCCTTGGGTGAGTTGATTGAAGATGCGGTCTACGGGCGGACGCCGGATGGGCAGTATCAGAATGTCACGCCGACGGATGAGGCCGCCGCCGCCCAATTCATCTACGTCGAGGAGTGGCTCGATATTAACGGCGAGTCCGTCGTGGGGGTCGTGCCGATGTCGCCCTCTACTGAAGGTGCTTTTCGTTTCACTCGCTCACGTGACGGCAAGATTACCTACCTCATTTCCTATGG
>CAIKRN010000293.1 GCA_903829855.1 uncultured Opitutia bacterium | reverse complement strand
TTAGGCATGAAAGTTTATAAATGTTCTTAGTTCTTGGTTCGTCGTTCTTGGTTGGGGCCGCTACCTAGGTAGGGTCGGGACCGCGTCACGACATAGGGGGAAGCTTAGCGTTATTGGTTCTTTGTTCATGGTTCTTGGTCTGTTCTGGCCAACCGGCCCACTGGTCAACGGGTCAACTTATCGTGTTGCCCGCCGATTTGCCCACCCTTGACCAACTGTCAAGGCGAGTGGGGGAACTGCTGGCATGGTGAACGGCTGCGAAGCAGGGTAGGGACGCGTCGGCGACGCGTCCGCCCTGACCCCGGTCGCGACACCGTCGCGCCCCTACCTCCACCCGCAACCCGAAACGTTGCCTTTTCTGTTCAACTGAGCCTCCGGGCCTCTCGGGTGTTCCCCTTGTCCCCTTGCCCACGTGCCCACTTGTCCCCTCGCGGCTCCGCCGCGCCATTTCGTTTATTTCGTTTACTGCCACCCGTGTATCCCGCAATCTTGCCCCATGTCCGCCCAGCCCTATCGCTACTGTCAGTCCAAGGCGCCCCTCTTGTCGGTCGAGGAACGTGCTGCCGTCGCCACGCTTGCTTCGCGTGCCAAAGCTACCGGTCCGTTACGTATCCAGGTGGGGAAAGGGAGCCCGATACTTATTCCTAAAGCTCTGCATGCGCAGATCTTCGCTGTGCTGACACTGGCCGCAGAAGGATCACCGGCGGCCGTCGACCGCCTTACGCTGACGCTGACCACCCAGCAGGTCGCTGAACGCCTCGGCGTCTCCCGTCCACACGTCGTCAGCCTCATCGAATCCCGGAAGTTAGTCGGAACCAAGGTAGGCACCCACCGTCGGGTCCTGCTCGCCGACCTTGAAGCCTATCAGTCACGGGAGGCCACCCATCGCTCCCAAGCCCTGACCTCCCTTGTGCGCCAGACCCGCAAACTCGGCCTCGGGTACTGATTCATTCGCAGGTTCATGTCTCCACGGCCAGACATCCTGTTTCTGGATGCCAACGTTCTGTATTCGGCTTGCTCTCGTGACCTTCTGATTGAGGCCTCCTTGGTTGGTCTCTGCCATTGTCGCTGGTCAGACCAAGTTCTCTCCGAGGTCAGGATCGCGTTGCATCGAAAACGTCCGGACCTTCGGCCTCCGCAGTTGTACCGATTATTCCAGCTTCTTGCGCTGGCTTGTCCCGAGGCGCTAACCCGGCTTCGGCCAGAAATATCGCTCAGATCGCTGCCACTGATCGATCCGGCGGATGGCCATGTTATCCAGGGAGCGTATGCAGCCCGGGCAGATGTCATCATCACCTTCAATCTTCGGCATTTTCCACGCCGCCACCTTAGTCCAATAGGATTGAAGGCCATGACCCCCGACCAGTGGTTACTCGCGAAGGCCAAGGCCGACCCTGTGGGTATGAGCGAACTCGCTGAGCGCTGCCGCCTCCGGCTTACCCGCCCGCCGCTCAGCAAAGTCGATCACCTCAAAGCCCTCCGCCGTTCCGGACTCACTCAGTTCGGGGATTTCCTAGCCTCGAGGTAGGGACGCGTCGGCGACGCGTCCGCCCGAATCCCTTTTGAGGTCGCATATTGCGACCTCAAAGACCCTCACCCTCGGTCGCGACACCGTCGCGCCCCTACCTTTAATGCCCCCAGCCAATCATCCGGTCTCCCCATGCTGCCCCCTTTGAGTCTTTAACTCTGCCTCGGGTAGGGATGCGTCTGCCTGTATCGAGGTAGGGGCAGCACCGCGTGCTGCCCTAGCTGCCTTTCTGTGTTCCCAACCGCTAACCGCCAACCGCTTCCACCTCGCGGCTCCGCCGTCCCTACCTCGAGACCGCTGCAAAAACAACGAACCAAGAACAAAGAACACCCCCTAGCTGCCTTTCTGTGTTCCCAACCGCTAACCGCTAACCGCTACCACCTCGCGGCCCCGCCGCGCCGGGTAGGGTCGGGACCGCGTCACGACATAGGTGCATCGAGTTGCTCGGCCTGAGTACTTTCCTGGCTTGCCCACGTGCCTGCTGCTTGCTTTACTTTCTTTGTGGGTCGAAAGGCCTGCGGAAAAGGTTCCGCCCCGGTGACAAGTGACCAAGGGTCTCTTCCGTCAGGATAGCCGGGGCGGTCATTTTCTCACATCTGTAAATCAACGGCGCGTCCGAGGATATCCATGGCCTGATGGTCGCCTTTGGTCAGTGACCGCCAGATTGCCCAACAGCAGTAATCAGCGATTTGCAGATCGAAGTTCGATTTGGAAGAGTGGTGGAGGAATGTATGGGTGTCGCGTCCTATCGAGCGCGCTGCTAACTCAGCGGCGATAGCCTTCTCTAGGCCGTGACGTTTCTTGTTGAGAGGAAGGGTATCACTGAAGACCCAGACTCTCTCGTTGCTCTGGCCAACGTGTCGTTCGACTAACGGGCCGACGAAGGCTGGATAGAAACGTTCGGGCGTCCTCAGTCGCTCATCGATATCTATTTTCAGAAGGGCGCGGGCCTTGACCGAGGCCGGGGAAAGCCAAGGCACGATTGTTTCCAGGAATCTTTTTCTCACTCGGCGATTGTCTTCGCTCGCATGAAAGTACTCCAAACCGATGCCTTCCGCCAGTAGCTCATGTCTGAGTTGTGCCAGGTGAGCTATCCGCTGGTTGTCCCAAGGAATCTTAACGCAGGTCAGCACGAGCCATCGTGTGCCATTCTGTCCGAAATCAAAGTTGCCTGCCTCGTCTAGGTAAAGGTGGGTGGATTCCATCCTGCCTATCCCAGTTCCCGCACGCATCTCTGCGCAATCCCTGGGGTCTAGGCATTATAACTAGGGTATATCCGCTTTTTCACAGCAATTCAGCGCCACCTTGCGGTGATCGGCGAAGGTTGACCTCCTCGGCTATCCTGACGGAAGAGCTCCCGAGAGCTCTTGTCACCGAGGAGGGACCTTTCTCATCGGCCTCTCGACCGATGACTAAAGAGTGTCCGATATCCGCTTACACTCAAGCCGTAAAAGCCCCTAGGACAGCACGTGGTACTGTCCCTACCTCGATACAGCTATGT
>CAIKRN010000292.1 GCA_903829855.1 uncultured Opitutia bacterium | reverse complement strand
GGCCCGGCGTCGATTCAGCCGAGCATTCTCTTCTTGCGCGACGGCGGACTGATGTCGGTCGGCCGCACCAAGAACGCCAAGGTCTTCAGCACGGTTTCCAATGATCAAGGGACGACTTGGTCGAAGGTCGACCTCACTGATTTGCCTAATCCTAATTCCGGCACTGATGCGGTCACCCTCAAAGATGGCCGTCATCTTTTGATTTATAATCACACGGCAAAGGGTCGTAGTCCGTTGAATTTAGCGATTAGTAAGGACGGCATTCGGTGGGATGCCGCCCTGGTTCTGGAGACCGAACCGAGGGCGGAATTCAGCTACCCGGCCATCATCCAGACCGCAGACGGCTTGGTGCACGCCACTTATACTTGGAAGCGCAAGCTCGCGAAGCACGTCATCATCGATCCGTCCAAGGTTGTCGCTCGACCGATGGAAGCTGGCGTCTGGCCTCAGTGACTTCGATCAGCGGGGCTGTGAAAGGAAGGCCAATAAGTCGCGCAGCTCGCTGTCAGTGAGCGTGAGCGCAAGACCCGGCGGCATTAATGAGGTTTTGAGTTCCTCGTGTGAAAGTATTTCCTTCTTCCGGAAGGTGCGTTCCTTGCCTGCGATATCGCGGTAGGTTTCAACCTCGGAGGAACGTAACATGATGCCAACAAAGGTGGTTCCATCGGCGAGCTTGAGTTGTGTGGGGAAATATTGAGGAGCGACTTCACGACTTGGCTCGAGAATCGATTGCAGAATGCCGATACGGTCAGTCTGGCGGCTAATAAGCGTGAGGTCAGGTCCCACGACATTGCCTCGACCATCATGGCGGTGGCAACTCGAGCACATCGCTAATTTGGGGTGGGTGAATAAACGGCGTCCGACCTCGAGGTCAGGTTTGCCCGGGACCGCCTCCAAGCGGCGAAGCCAGGCGGCGGTATCGGTGAAATTAGGTCTTCCGACGTAGAGAGTGCTGGGGTCCGTCAAGGCTCGGGCGAGGGGGAGGGTGTCCTGATGGGTGCTGGCGAGGGCTTGGAGCGCGGTCGTGTCGGTGACGCTGAGACTGCTGAAACGGAGTGCCCGTAGGGCTTCATCGCGAATCTGCCGATTAGCGTGCGCCGTTAGGCTGCGGAGCAAGACGGCGTGTTCCGGTAGGTCAGATAACGAGATGCCTGCGATGGCATCGGCCCGCAGGGCGGCATCTGCCGATTCATCGGCGGCTACTTTAGCCAGCAGTGCGCGGGACTCAGGAGATTTCCGGGCCACGGCGCTCCGGACGGTTTCACGGGAAAGGTCGGGATCACCGACAGCCAGAAGGTCGTGCATCAGGTTTACCGTAAGCTGCTGGGAGACCTCGGGCATCAATCGGAGTGCATAGCTGCGGATGCGTGGCGGCACGGATGGGTTGACGATGTAGCTGCCGAGCACTTGGGCATCAGTTACGCCGGCTTCAGGTTTGCCGAGAAGTGTATTGCGGGCGGCGAGGGCCGCCTCGAACAGTCGGTAATCCAAGTCAGGTTGATGCAGGGTCTGTTCGACGTGGGGAAGGAAGGCGGTGAGGACGCCATCGGCGATCCAGCGCAGGCATTCAAAGCGTACATCTACATCCTTATCATCGAGGAGGGCGCGTACCCACCGGTCGTCGGTGATATCCGTACGGCGTAGGGCCACGAGCGTCCAGGCACGGTCTCCGGCGGACAAAGAGCGCAGGTCAGCGGGTGGGCGCTGGGACCAGTTTCGGGCGAGGGCCGCCAAGGCGGAGTCGGCCAGAATACGATCGGTGCCGCGGATGTATTGGTGGAGCTCCGCATCGGTGAGATGGCTTTTACCTGACCGTAGCTCATCGGCGAGATGGGTGGCTGCGTTCGGGGCGTCGATTGCGGGCTTCAGCCAGGTTGCCTTACTGCGGTCGATTTCCATCTTCCAAAGACGGCCTTTGCCGTGGATGGGATAGGAACTCCAGACCCAGTCATTGAAATAGAAGGCGCCGTCAAGGCCGGCCGCTAGGCAGGTTGGTCGTAAGAATTCTCCGCCCCGGAACAGGGTGATTTTCTTGGCAGTGTAGTCGGCGCCCTGCCTGGTGAGTGGATAATATTCCACGCAATGATCGCTCCAGGATGGGATGAGGACGCCGCCGCCGAGTTCGACTGCGGAGCAGGGGCCTTCGCCGCAGGGCAGAATCATACCAAGGGTGCCGCGGAGTTCGCCGTTCCAGGCCACGAAGGGGTGAATCGGTGCGGTGCCGTAGACCCATTGGAAGCCGTAGTCGGCGCCTTCATGCACACGGAGCAGACGGCAGGGCGGGCGGCTTCCGGGGTCGTTATCGGCGGCGAAGATTTCTCCGTCGCTGCGTACCATGATGCCAAAGGGATTCCAGAAACCGCGGGCGATGCGTCGTAGGCCGGTGCCGTCAGGATGGCAGGTGAAGAAGCCGCCTTCGCCGCGGCCGTTCAGTTTTCGCGCATCGCGGCCCGAAAGTACCCAGTCTTTGCCGAAGTTCTCGCCGAGCGAGAAAACGAGGTCGCCGTTGAGCGTCCACGCTAAGCCAGATAAACCATTGTGCGGATAGTCTGTCACGGTCGTGAGGGTGACGACGTTTTCCTCCTTGTCCGCGACGCCGTCGCCATCCGTGTCCTTGATACGTAGGATGCGGTTGCGTTGCGAAAGATAGACCCAGCCGTCTTTACCTAGCTTGAGGTTCATCGTCTGGTCCGTCTTCGCGTAGAACGCCTTGCGGTTCTTGCCGTGCTTATCGAAGACTAGGATTTCGTCATGTGCCGGACCGGTGTAGCCCGCCGGACGGAAGTGCGTGTGCGAGGAAACGGTCCAGATATTGCCTGCGGCATCGACGTCGATGCCCGTCGGTGTGGCGATATCGGGGTGCTCGACGAGCAGGGTTAATTTGACACCGGGCTGGAGTATTT
>CAIKRN010000291.1 GCA_903829855.1 uncultured Opitutia bacterium | reverse complement strand
TCGTCATCCCGGCTATATTCCGCGATCCCCGTAAAGCGAAGCTCGTAAGCAAACCAAAGGGAAAGCGCAGCCAAGATGCCATACACCGCGAAGAAGAACGCGGCACGCTGGAGTCGATTGACGGGGGTCTGCATGGGGGTCTGGGTATTTATAGCCCTAGGCTCTTTTATTCAACGATGATGCGAAAACCGAGCGTTCGGGCTTTTTCCCGCTTTAAAACCGTCCGATGGGGCAACCCGGGCGCAGCGAGGGTCGCAATACTGCCGCCCAACACGGGGGCCTGCGCATCACTGGCCGGGGCTTGGGCCCACTCCTCGACGTTACCCAGTAAATCGTTAAAGCCATGGGCGTTCGGCGTCGTGCTTCCTACCGATCGCGCGCTGACGCCATCCGTGTTGTCTGCGACCCAGGCTTGGACGTGAAGTGGGGCCTTGGTGACATCCCCAGCGGCGGCGGTAAACTCCGCCACCGTCGGTAGGCGCACGATGAATCCCGAAAGCCACCCCAATCGCCGACAAAACTCTTCCGCCTCCGGGTAAGATACCGACTCCACTGGGTTAGCCTCGCGCCGAACCGAACTAGGGTTGGCCCCCATCAGAGAAGTGTAAAGTCCTTGGGTGATCTCCGTCCGATACATACGGACCTTTAATCCTGGCACGGGTAAAAGTTGGGTTTGGATGGTCGGCAAGAGCGCTATGGTCGCTGCTTCATGCGATGAAATAAACTCGAGCTCTTCACGCTCGGCTGAACCGCTGTCAAAGGCCCCGGTATTGGCTTCAGCCAGTCGGCGTGCACGCACCAGCAAGTCCGCCGCGAGATGGGTACCCGCGGCGGCGTCCTGCCCGCGCAACACCGCACGCATCTTTTCAGCCCCGGCTCTCACCTCGGTGATTTCCTGATGCAGCCGAGCAAAGTTGAGCCGGATACCCATCTTCACCTCGAGGGCCCGATCGGCGAATTGGCTACGCGGAAAATCCGTGAGCAAACGTCCAAAAATATCCATGGCTTTCTGCCAGTCGCTGGCGGCCTTATCCCAATTGACAGATTTCTCCGCCGACTCCGCGGCGGCGCGCTGGACGAGCACTTGCCGCCAGACCAAGCCAGATAAAGCGGTCTCGCGGCGGCCCGAGAGTTTATCAACCCGCGCAAACTCCGTATCCCGAACATCGCGATAGCGTGACAAAAACTCGTTCTCCTTTTCAATGGCTTCCCCAAACTGCTGCGCGGCTTGTTCGAACTTCTCTGCTTGGAGGGACTTTTCCCCCTCGGTTTCTAACTCCCGGCCCTTGGACCAGAGAGACTCTGACTCCAATCGGCGCAGGCGTGTATCGAGGCGAGCGATTCTTCCTGGGTCAGCGAGGCCAGCGGCTCCCCATTTGCTCACAATCTCCTTCTCGCATTCCCCGGCCCGGCGCAAAAGCCCTATCGCCGTCGTCGCATCCGTTTTGGCTAAAGTCAGCGCCTTAGCCTCGGCCTCATCGGACTCCCGCCGTAATCGTTCACTTCGCAGGAGGTGCAATGTGCGACGCAACCTAGTCAATCGTGCATCATCCGTCCCAACGGACTGCCGAGCTGAAATATAATCCTCCTGGGCCGTAAGCGCCCGCTGCAAAAGTTGGAGGTCTTCTTCTTTAAGTTCGAATTGCTGCTGCCGAAGGCGCTCAAAGGTTGCCTCTAATTCGACCGACCGACGCCTTAACTCCTCCAGCTGCTCGGTGCTGACCGCGCCAGCCACCTGCCGGGTTGTCCGCTTATCGGTTGAGAAAAGCAGTGCACACGCAATCGCCAAGCCACCCACGGCAAGTGCGATTCCGGCCAGCTTGAGTTTACCCCAGACGCCACCCCACACCCCGGCAACCCGGTGGGAGCGAGGGTTCTTTCCGCCGACAAAGTCGGTCTTGGGGTTCGGGGGTCCTGAAGTCATGGCCGGGCCGCCAACTTGGACGCCGGCGGTTTGTTTGCTTTAATAGTTCGTCACTCTGGTTCATCAAAGTCATACCTTCAATATTGGAAATGGCTCAATTCAAGCGTATCGCCGTCGTCGGCGCCGGCCTCATCGGCGGCTCAATCCTCCTTGCGGCGGCCCGCCGAGGGCTGGCTGGATCACTCAGTTGCTGGTCCCGCTCGGAGTCCTCTCGGGCCACCCTCCGGGCGATGGACGTGGCAGAGGTTTTTGATAATGCTGCCGACTGCGTCAAAGGCGCCGACTTGATCATCGTCACCACGCCCGTGGACACCGCCGAACAAACGTTCCTGGCGATTTCACCAGGCCTGAGTGCTGGGGCCATCGTCACCGATGCGGGAAGCGTGAAGGCAGCCATTCTCCTTGCCGCACGGCGACTCCCGGTAGCGAATCCATTTGTTGGCTCACACCCAATGGCCGGGGGTGAAAAGGCCGGGGCCAGTCATGCGTCGGCCCAGCTTTTTGAAAATCGGGTATGTTTCATCACGCCCACCGGGCAAGATGACCCGAAGTCTGTCGGTGTGGTTCGCCAATTTTGGGAGGCACTTGGCTCCATTATCACTGAAACCGACGCCGCGTCCCACGACGAGATTGTCGCGGCAATCAGCCATGTACCCCATGCGGCGGCTTCTGCGCTCATGCTTGCCGTGATGGACCAGCCGGGGTTCCGATTAGCCGCGGCAGGACAAGGGCTGCGCGACGCGACCCGCATTGCCGCCGGCGAAGAAAATCTCTGGGTGGGCATTCTGCTCGCCAACGCTCGCCATACGGTCACCGGATTAAAGGCGGTTGAACAAAGGGCCGCAGAACTTCGCCAAGTCATCGAAGCTCAAGACGCCCCTGCCCTCCGCCGGCTTCTCGCCGAAGCCCGCATCGCCCGCCAGTCTCTCGAGCCAAGCGCATGAGCCCGTCGCTGGTCATCCGACCTTTCCAGACGCCCGCCAGAGGTGTCGCCCAGGTTCCTGGGTCCAAGAGCATTACCAATCGCGCGCTCATTCTTGCGGCTCTCGCTGCCGGCCCGACAGTGCTTACAGGAGCGCTCTTCAGCCGCGATACCCGCATCCTCATCGCTGCCCTGCAGGCATTGGGCTTCGATGTCACCGCCGATGAAGCGGCACATTTAATCCGAATTACTGGGCAAGGCGGGGAAATTCCGAATAAAAAAGCCAAACTCTTTGTGGGCAATGCAGGTACGGCCGCCCGGTTTCTCACTGCCTTCCTCGCTTTAGCTAAAGATGGCTGCTTTGAACTGGATGGCGATGAGGCAATGCGCGCCCGCCCGATGCGCGGATTGCTCGATGCGCTCGCGGGGGCGGGCTGTCGGGCCGTCCGGGCGGATGGCACCTTGGCAACGCACTTCCCCTTTACGCTGCACACCACGGGGAAGCTTGGTGCCCTGTCGGTGGATGCGTCAGCCTCGTCGCAATTACTCTCCGCCCTCTTAATGGTGCTAACGATTTCCCCGGGAGCTTCCGTCACCATGCAAGGATCAACGGTGTCTGAACCGTTTGTGGAAATGACGGCCCGCATGTGCGGTCAGTTTGGTCGTACACTGTCGAAACAAGCGGACGGAAGTTGGACCTGTCTGGAGCCTGGTCCTTACGTCGCCCCGCAACCCGCTTACGCGGTCGAGCCTGATGCCACCGCCGCTAGTTACTTCATCGCACTGCCCGCAGTCACCGGCTTTGGCGCCTGTGTCCGTATCGACGGTTATGCCCACGGGGGCCTACAAGGTGATACCGCCTTTGCAAAAGTAGCCGCGGCCTGCGGGGCGGTGCTCCGACCAGAAGGCGGCACCCTCGTTGTCCAATCTTGGAAGGGAATCCTTGGCGGGGATTTTGATTTCAATGCCTTCTCGGATACATTTCTAACCCTCGCCACGATTGCCGTACTCGGCACCTCTCCCGTCCGAATCCGTGGCATCGCCCACACGCGTAAACAGGAAACGGACCGGGTGCTGGCCATGGCCACCGAACTCGAGCGGCTAGGTCTACGAGTCAAACCGACCGCCGCCGAATTACGTGGGGATGAATCGCTTTCTGAACTGACCATCTTCCCGGATAAGTCGGCCTTACGTAAAACAGCGGCCGCTGGCCCTATCTCGATTCACACCTATGAAGACCATCGGATGGCGATGAGCTTCGGGATTCTGGGTAGCTTCGATCTCTTCGGCGACGGGCGTCCCTGGATTACCATCGAGGATCCGGCCTGCACGGGGAAGACTTTCCCATTCTTCTTCCAGGCCCTCGAGTCTCTGCGGCTTAATTTTGTCCGCGTCTCCGTCGACGGTGGTGCCGCCTCGGGAAAATCGAGCACCAGCCGACGGCTCGCCCAGACCATGGGGCTGCTTCATGTTGATACGGGCGCGCACTATCGCAGCCTGACCCGCGCACTCGTTGATGCCGGCGTCGCCCACGAAGACTCCGACTCTATCCGCGGTGCTCTCAAGAAACTCCGTATCGGCTCACAGATTATCGAGCGTGATGGGGCCCGCAGTTCAGCCCTAACACTCGGAGGCGTCCTGCCCACCGATGAATCCCTGCGGACCCCAGAGGTAAATGCCGCCGTCTCTAAATTCGCCGCCCTTCCCGTGGTGCGGACTTTCCTCCTCGAATACCAGCGCGCCCAAGTGAAACTCGCTCAAGACTCGGGTTTCGCCGGCATTGTCATGGAAGGTCGGGATATCGGTTCCGTGGTGCTGCCAGATGCAGAAATCCGTATCTTTTTGGAAGCCGATGCAGACGCCCGCGCGCAACGCCGAGCCGCCGAAGGCCAAGCCGACGCGGTTATGCAACGCGACATGCTTGATTCGACGCGCAAGACCGCCCCGTTGGTCTGTCCGAAGGGTGCCCACCGGATTGATAATACATTCCTCTCGCTTGACGCGGTGGTGGAAGAAGTCCGGCAGCTCATCCTGGTCGCGGCGCAAACCCGATGATTCTCAATTCCAAGAATCTCATCTATAAAGCCGTCTACCACGGGACGAGGGCCTTCTTGGAAGTCTTCTCATCGGTGGAAGTCGAGGGCTGGGAAAATCTTCCGACTGGGGCATGCCTCTTCGCTTCGAACCATCAGAGCATGCTCGACCCGCCCTTGGTAGGTTCCAGCCTGCCTCGCGAAATCTCCTTCATCGCCCGCCGATCGCTTTTTGATAATCCAGTTTTCGGATTCGTGATTCGGGCCTGCCATTCCATTCCAGTCGATCGAGGTGAGGCCGATATCGGCGCCATTCGCGCCGCGCTCGGCGCGCTCGCTGCTGGTGACGGGCTCTTAATTTTTCCAGAAGGCACCCGGAGCCAAGATGGCATCATCATGGAGCCTAAGGCTGGCGCGGGCTTACTCGCCTGTAAGTCTGGCGTTCCGGTTATCCCCATCCGTATTCGGGGCACGCGTGACGT
>CAIKRN010000290.1 GCA_903829855.1 uncultured Opitutia bacterium | reverse complement strand
GCCGCCGCCCTCCTCGGTGGCCCGGCCCCGCTTCCTAAGGGTCCCGAAAAGACGGACTACCGCGTCATCATTGAAGAAGCCAAGAAGATCCCCGACAACGGCTCCTGATTAACCCTCTTACATTATAAAACAAAAACATGAGACTGATTCGCCCTATTCTGTTCTGCGCAGTGGCCGCCTTTGCGGGCAGCCTATCCGCCCAGCAATCCCTCGATGCCAAGACCCAGAAGCAATATGAAAATTTGCTACGCCAGCGCTACTCCCGCGACCTCAATGACGTCTTTGCCGCGATGGAGCGGGCTGCGAAGCTGCAAGACAACGCCCCGGCCGACGTCCGCTTCATGCATGCTTTCCGTCTGGGCGACTGGGCACTCGTCCGCTCGGAACTAACGAAACTACCTGCTGATCTATCGCGTGGCATTTACGACAAGATGCTCTCCGACCTTGCCGAGCGTCCCAAAAATGGCGTGCGCATGGACGATGTCTTTGCCCTATCCGATGCTGCCCCTGGTGATTTGACGGACGTTGAAATCCGTAAACTTGGCCAGATGCTCGGTCAGATTGTGCCGGCCTCCGAGAGTTTCTGGGTCGCCGACCGTCTGAAGAAGGGCACGGTGCACTTCGGCGGCCAAGTTCCGGCTCATCGTTTGGATGCAGGCCGTCTGCTCTTGGCTGGTGGCTTCAAAGAACTCGCTCGAACGTATCTGCCCGATGAGGCCAATCTGGAAAAGATTGCCGACGAAGGACTTCGCGCTGAGGTGGCTGCTTTTCTAGCGGCCGAACAGGCCACGGAGCTCGCCCAGCGCGACCAGGTCCAGCGGATCTGGGACGAAAATCTTAATATCCTGAAGCAGGAACGCGTGAATGACTGGGAAAAGAGTAAGGCCGCTACCGCGCTCGTCCGGGTGCTCACCCAGGTGCCGAGCAGTGCCCTCAGCGCGACCTTCAAGGAACTCATCCAGAATCAACCAGACTCCGCTTTGAAGATTGTCGCGGGTCTCGAGCGTAAATTGCAGACCGAGTCGCGGAATGAACCGGGCGTACGCTTGGATAACCTGCGGGCCCAGACCGTCTTGGCGGGCTTGATCGCCGAGCACGCCAATCTCGCCACGGGTAACTGGAAGCAGGTGCTCTCGTTGATGGCTGAATCATGGATGAATGAGGCCGAGGCATCGTTCAGCCAGCGCAGTGCGAATCGCCAGCGTTTCCGAAATAACGGCAATGAAGTCGATCCCGAAGAACTGCTCGGCCTCGCCCCGACGGGTAAGTGGCTGGCTTCGCTCCCGGAGGATATGCGCAACCGTTTCGATGCGAGTCTTTCCCGCGCCATCATCGCCAGTGCCAATTTTGAATTAGCTGCTGACCGCATCGTCGACCTCGCTCGCCGCCATCCCGAGGCCGGCCTCGCCCTCGCGGAAGACTTCCTGCAAGCGTGGGGACAGGCTCATAATCCTCAGTTGCCGGAAGAATTGCGGAAACGCTACGGCCTGCCGGAGGATGCCCGCATCCCGATTACCCCGGTGATGATGGAACGTAATATCGAAAGCCTCGCGCTCATGATGAATGTCTTCCGCAAGGCCGGGGTGGCCCCGCGCGACCAGAGTAAGGTCGTGACGGCCTTCGACCTAGCTTACAGTAATGCCGAAGCTTACCGCGACACCCACATTGAGAAGGTTTTTGGTCCGACGGCGAAGATGGATGAACAAGTCTTCTTCCTGTTAGTCCAGAAGATGCACGCCAATCTTTTCGATCGCTGGCGCCGCGTTGACCTACAACGCAGCAGTCTTACCCGCCGCAATGAAGCTCAGACCTACGCCATGGTCGAAGCTGGCTACACCTCGGTACTTAAGATGATCGACCAGTGGTCCGCCAGTCGCGATCAGGCATATAAGGCCCTCACGCTTGGCGGGGTGGTCCTCAATGATTGGGCTGATTTCGAAAGTTTTCAGGAACTCAATGCCACTGATCCATCGAAGCGCATTGTTGCGGCCAAGGAACGTATGCTTCAATCGCAGGATTACTTCCAGCGTGCTTCGGTTGCCTACGGTAAGGCGGTCACTCACCTCCAGCCCTCGGAATACACCATCGAAGGCTACTTAAGTTGGTTCAATGCTGTCGTGGGCATCGGCTCCAATGGTCAGGTTAACCTCTCCAAACCAATGAATCGGGCGGCACTCGCCCATATCCGTGAGGCTGTGCTTAAACTTCCGGGCAAAACCGCTGGCATTCACATGGGGCAGTTGGCGAAGACCTTGAATGCTCGCCTGACGGATACGAATAATCCTCTTCACGAAGATCTCAAATACCGCTACCTCGCCAGCGCCTTGGTGGTCACGAAGAACGACCCCTTCACGCTCGGCCTGAAGAAGCGCTCGGACTATCTCGACGAATTGCTCAGCGAGATTCACGTGGAGACCCGCGTCGACGGTCCGAATGCCGTCGGGGTCAACCAGGAGTTCGGCATTATCGTCAGCGTCGTTCATACGGAAGCCATGGGTCGTGTCGCCCGTTTTGGCCAATACCTGAGTAACGACATGGGCGCCGTCGCCGCGAATGCCAAGCGCCGCGGCAATCAAGTCCGCAAGACCGCCGATACGAAAGGGCCGCGCGATGAGTTCGAACAGAATCTCACCGACACGCTTTCGCCTTTCTTCACCATTCGCTCAATCACGTTCGCTTTGCCGGACGTAAAGCCGCGCCCGACGAATCGCCCGGGCTGGGAGGAAACTCCTCTGGCTTACGTACTCGTGAAGGCCAAAGACGCCAGCGTCGATAAAATCCCCCCGGTGCAGATGGAACTTCGCTTCATCGACCTCAGTGGTCCGGTCACTATCCCCGCCACCTCCTCTGAGACCTTGTTGAAGGTTGCCACCACGCCCGTGGCTCCGCGTCCCGCCGAGAAGATCGAAGTCGTTCAGACGATGGATACCCGCCAGTTTGCGATCAATGGTTCGCTGACGCTGGAAGTCTCCGCCACTGCCACGGGCCTGATTCCAGAGCTCGATGAATTATTGGATCTCTCGCCACTCACGAACGTCGTGAAGGTGCGCCAGGTTACCGCAATCGACCCATTGATGGTTAAGGAATTCAATACTTGGGCCGATAATATCGCGCCGTTGAGTTCGCGTCGCTGGGCAGTCACTCTCGATGGCGACCCAATCCGGGCTGCCGACAAGGCCACCGATGTGCCGTTCCCGGCGGTGAAGGCTCCGACCGCCAAAACTAAATGGCGTACTTACCAGGACATGGACCCGGTCGACCTAGCTAAGTCGTCCGTGATGCTGGATCGCGTGAAAGTCACGGCCGGAGCTGGTTTGCAGGCAGTGCTTAAATCAGCGGAGAACCCTTGGAGCCTGGTTATCATGGTTGGCGTTGGGGCGGCTTTGTTTGCCGTCATGGCGTCGTTCTTCCTGAAGCGAAATAAGGGTCCGCGTCCGCTCCGTGCTCGCGATATCCATAAGATGCCTGAGGTGGTCCACGGCTTCTCGGTGGTCGCGCTCCTCCGCCGTCTCCTCACAAGCGATATGGTGAACCTCACTCCTGAACAGCGCCGCGAGATCAAGCAGGACATCGAAAAGATCGAACATGGTTGTTTCAATGGCGTTGATTCTATGTCGGAAAACGAACTGCAATCCGTCGCCATGAAGTGGATCGGTATTCTTCGCTGAACCTCTCCTTCTCAACCTCACGCTTATCTTTATGCCATCCCATCCTAATCCTGCGGCCGTGAAGGCTGCCCAAAAGTTCGTCGGCGACGTGCGCACGCGCGTCGGCCAGGTCGTCGTCGGTCAGGACGTCGTCGTCGAGCGCGTCATGATCGCAATGCTCACCGGCGGCCACTTGCTCCTGCAAGGTATGCCTGGCCTCGCGAAGACGTTGCTTGTTAATACCGTCGCCAAGGCTATCCACTTGGACTTCCGCCGTATTCAGTTCACCGTGGACATGCTGCCTTCGGACATCGTCGGCTCGGAAATCATCGATCAAAAGTCCGGAGAATTCCGCATTCACCGTGGGCCGATCTTCACCAACTTATTGCTGGCCGATGAAATCAATCGTGCCGCACCGAAGGTGCAGGGGGCCATGTTGGAAGCCATGCAGGAGCGCAAGGTGACCTTGGGCGGCCAGACGATGCGCCTACCCACGCCTTTCCTCGTGATTGCCACTCAGAATCCCGTCGAACAGTCCGGCACCTTTGAGCTCCCCGAGGCCCAGCTGGACCGGTTTATGCTCCTCCACCGTCTGGGATATCCCGGTCGCGATGAAGAGCAGGACATCCTCCAGCGCCAGCTCGGCATGGGCTTGCGCAAGGAAGAGGGTGGTGCTGTCCCACGGACGGCCTTCGACATGATTGATAATGCCCCAGTGGGTACGGCTGAAGACCTCGTCTCCGCCATGGAGGCCGTCCAAGGCGTCCATGTGAGCGAGGTTTTCCTCCGCCACTCCGTTGAGCTGGTCCGTCGCACCCGCGAATCTAAGGATCTTGATTTCGGCTGCAGTCCGCGTGCCGGCCTCGCCCTTGTTAATGCCGCCCGTGCTCGAGCCGTCATTCATGGCCGTGATTTCGTGACGCCTGAAGACCTTTTCGAACTCGCGGAAGACGTTGTCTTGCACCGCATTCGCGTAAGTTACGAAGCCTCGGCCGCCGGTCAGACGGGTGCCAAGGTACTCCATTCAATTCTCGCTGGCCTCGGCTGATCCGTTCCGTGCGTCGTCCGAACTCCTTAGTCCATGATCCGGTTGATAGCCGGCAGTTCGAAGTCGCCGTCAAGCGACTCGCGAACAGCTTGGATTTCGGGCAACGTGATGCCGTGTTTCATGGTTCGGGCTTAGAGTTTTCCCAATCCCGTCCGTACGTCGCGGGCGACCCTGTGAAGTTCATCGACTGGCGGGTTTCCGCCCGTTTACAAAAACTCTACGTGAAGGAATTCCGGGAGACTAAGCAGATTCCTTTGTACCTGTTGATAGATACGTCCGCCTCGATGTGCGTTTCCTCGCAGCTTTTAAGCAAATATGCGTGGGCGGTGCGCATCGCGACGGGCATCGGCCTGGCGGCACAATCCTCCGTGACCCCGGTCGGTCTGCTGGGTTGCGGGGCGCGTGAACTGCACATCCGTCCGACCCTATCGCGTAATATCGTCATGGAGTGGTCACATGAGTTGCGTCAACACGACTTCAGTGAAGTCACCTCGCTTGCCACCCGAGCTCGCGAATTGGCCCCAGCCCTGACGAAGAACACGACGGTTATCGTTTTGAGTGACTTGCATGATGCGGGCGCGATTGCTGCCCTTCAGGTGCTGGCTCAGCGTCACGATTGTCTCGTGCTTCATTTTGAAGATCCTGCGGAGCAGGGAGTTTCGGGGGCAGGAATTATTCGCGGTGCGGAGGCCGAATCGGGTCGCGACTTCGTAGGCTTCGGCGGAAAGCGTCGCATCGATGCTTCGACTTGGAAATCGGAACTCAGCCGTTTCGGCATTGATTACCTGCACCTCCGCACCGATCAGCCGATTATCGGTAAGTTGACCCATTTTATTAAGAACCGGGGCTTTGGCTCCCGCTCCGTCCGCTGAACATGAACGCTTTCCTCGCCTTCTTCCGCCGCCGCTGGGTCCTTGGGAGCTTCGCCGTGCTCGTCGTGGCGGGCAGCCTCGCCTGGTGGTTGAGGCGCGAGGATAACCTCAATGTCCCGCTCGGAGTCGAGCAGGCCGCCATCATTACTTACACGGGTCCAGGCTTGGTCGTGAAGCCGTTTCATTGGGGAGTGGCGGTCAATGTTCGAATCGCTCAGGTCACGCAGCATGGTGCCTCGAAGGTTTATGATGTCCGGTATCTCGTGAATATTGAAGGCGACCACGACTTGATCGGCTATCTCATGACTGACAATGGTACCGCTTTAACGGGGTTGCCTTCGTTCAAGGTGCACGGCGATCCCAAACTTTCGAAGGAACTTGAGGCCCGCGTCCGTGAGACCGAAGCCGTCGGCATCGAGGTGCGGGGTCATTATAAGGCCACCTTGGTGGTCCTTTTCATCCTTTGGATTGGCTGGCTTCTGATGCTTATCTTTTACGGTCGGGCGAAGAAAGCCGTCGAGGTGCTAGCCGCCCCTGAGCCGACTGCGACGCAACAAATTGAAGCCTTACTTTCAAAGCTGGAAAGCGGCGAACTTACGACGGTTGAGAAGGCCAAACTTGAAATGCTCCTGTTGCGCTGTTGGCGCGATGGTCTCGTGGCCGCCGATACGCCGATGCGTGAAGTGTTGGTGGCCATCGCAGGCGGAGAGCAAACGGGTGATGCCTTACTCCGTTTGCAACGTTGGTTACATCGCCCTGGCTCGGAAGTGGCTAAAGTAGAAATTGCCCAGCTTATCCGTAGCAGTCTCGCTACTCCCCTTGTGCATCGCTCATGAGCTTCCTGCATCCTCAATGGCTGGCTTTACTGGCGCTCCCCGTCATTCTGGCCTTCTGGGAATGGGTCCGCCCCGGTCAGCCTTTGGTGATGCCGTTTGACCATGGTACGGGCGGTCGCGGTCGCATTCTGAACTTCCTGGTGCTCACTGCCAACTGTCTGCCGGCAGGGTTGCTCGCCATGGCGATCATCTTTTTAGCGCACCCGATTACTTATCAGCCACCCGAAGTCGAGCGCCAGCTCACGAATATCCAAATCGTCTTAGATACCTCTGGCAGTATGCGGGAAAAGCACGGCGATCAGACCAAATCTAAACACAGTCGCTTTGATTCCGCCATGGAATCAATCGAGACGTTCCTGCATCATCGTAAGGGCGACGCCTTCGGCCTCACGATTTTCTCCCGCAACTATATCCATTGGGTCCCACTCACCCTGGACACCGATGCCATTGTCATGGCCCGTCCGTTTATTGCTCCGAACGTGCTTCCTGATGAGTTCTGGGGAGGCACGTTCATCGGTAAGGCGCTCTATGGTGCGGCTGATCACCTTTCCGAACGCCCCATCGGTGACCGGATGATCATCCTGCTGACGGACGGCGAAAGCTCGGATATTCGTTCACCTAAGGACGTGCCGATTATCGCAGATATGAAGGCGAAGGGTATCACTGTGTTCGCGGTGTTCTTGACGGATGAGGCCGTGGATCAAGGGTTAATCAATATTTGCCGTTCGTCGGGCGGGGAGGCCTTCAACGCGCTGTCAAAAGAGGCGTTGGACAAGGTTTTTACCAGTATCGACCAAATGAAAAAAGTCGTGGTCTTGGAAAAGAAGCCACGAGCGGCGGATTATTACGACCCTTTCTTCGTGCCTGCGCTGGCCTTGCTGGCCGCCGCCGTCTTCGCACTGTTTGGGCTCCGCTTTAATCCCTGGTAGGCCAGCTGGCGGGCGCTTCCCCTACCTGACGAGGCAGGGCTTCTTATTGTCGAACTTCCAGTCGGGAATCAGAAATTGCATCGCGGCCGCATCGTCGCGTGAACCCGAAGGCAGCTTTAGGTAGAGTTGATGCGCGGCCTCGAGCTGGACTGGGTCGATCTCGATGCCGAGTCCGGATTTCTGCGGGACAGCGATTTTTCCCCCTTTAATTTGTAGCGGCTCTTTGGTCAGGCGCTGGCCTTCCTGCCAGATCCAGTGCGTGTCCATGGCGGTGACGTCGCCCGGGGCGGCGGCCCCGACGTGTGTGAACATCGCGAGCGAGATATCGAAATGATTATTGGAGTGTGAGCCCCAGGTGAGTCCGTGGTCTTTGCAGACCTGGGCGACTTTGACCGAGCCCTGCATCGTCCAGAAATGCGGGTCGGCGAGGGGGATGTCCACGGCCTGTAACTTGAGCGCGTGCTCGAGCTGACGCCAATCGGTCGCGACCATGTTCGTGGCGGTCCTTAGGCCGGTGGCCTTTTTAAATTCGGCCATGATCTCGCGTCCCGAGAAGCCGGCTTCGGCACCACAGGGGTCTTCGGCGTAGGCTAGCACTCCTTTGAGGTTCTGGCAGACGGCAATGGCCTCTTTGAGGAGCCAGGCACCGTTCGGGTCAAGGGTGATGCGGGCCTTAGGGAAGCGCGCGGCGAGGGCGCGGACGGCTGCAATCTCGTCGGCGGGACTCAGGACGCCCCCCTTGAGCTTGAAGTCCTGGAAGCCGAAGCGCTCTTGAGCGGCTTCGGCCTGGCGGACGATCGAGGCAGGGGTAATGGCTTCCT
Organism: uncultured Opitutia bacterium; assembly: GCA_903829855.1. Lineage (GTDB taxonomy): Bacteria > Verrucomicrobiota > Verrucomicrobiia > Opitutales > UBA953 > UBA953. The sequence continues at coordinate 2,561 of CAIKRN010000290.1, read as the reverse complement.
CGTTGCGTAAGCGATACCAAGCGTGGGGCGAGGTGGCTTCGTCACGATAGCCTAGGGTAGTCTTGCAGCGGTCACCGATGAAGAAAAGGTACCCCAGCATCTCGACTTCGCTGCGCTGCTGGCCGGAGCCCAGGAGGGCCGCCACGGGCTTTTGGAGATGTTGTCCGAGGAGATCGAGCAGGGCGGACTCAATCGCCGTGACAGCGTGAATCGTCACGCGGAGGTCGAAGGTCTGCAGGCCGCGGCCACCGGCATCGCGGTCCGAGAAGGCGGCGCTGACCGTCGCGAGGAGCTTTTCGTAATCAGCGATTTCTTTGCCGATGAGTAATAGCGCGGAATCCTCGACCGTCTGGCGGATCTTCTCGCCGCCCGGGACTTCGCCGAGACCCGTGTGGCCGGAGCTGTCGGTGATTAGAACGATGTTGCGCGTGAAGAACGGACCATGCGCGCCGCTCAGGTTGAGTAGCATGCTGTCGTGACCGGCGACCGGCACGACACGGATGGATTGAATCAGCGGAGAGGACATTACAAAAGGGGTAGGGGCAGGGGTGGGGGTAGGCTCAAGCCTTGGGCTTGGTGCGGGCGAGGAAGACCAGTCCAGCGGCGAGGATCGAGCTTACGGCCAGGCCGTAGAGGCCGCCTTGAATCGACCCAGTGTGTACCTTGAGCCAGCCGAATGTATACGGAGCCACGAAGCCACCGAGGTTACCCAAGGAGTTGATCAAGGCGATGATTGCGGCGGCGAAACGTACATCGAGGTATCCTTGCGGAATGGGCCAGAACAGCGAAGAAGCGGACTTGAAGCCCAGCGCTGCGAAGCAGATGGCCACAAACGCGAAGACCGGACCACCCGTGGTCGCCAGGAACATTCCGAGCCCGGCGATGAGCAAGGCGCCAGCGACCCACGCTTGTTGGTTCTTAAAGCGGGCGGCGCCGGCGGCGGCGAGATACATGCCCGCGATGGAGATCAGCCATGGCAAGGAATTGAGGCAACCTACCTGCATTTCCGTAAGCTTACCCATGGAACGGATGATGGTGGGTAGCCAGAAAGTCGCGGCGTAGATGGTTAGCTGGATGGCGAAATAGATGACGCAAAAAAGGATGATTTGCACGATATCGCCGAGCAGATGCCAGAAGTTGGGGCGGACGGAACGCTGCGCCGCGGCGGACTCAGCTTCAAGGGTCGACGTCAGGGCCTGGCGTTCACCCTCTTGCAGCCAGCGGGCCTCCTGCGGAAGGGAATCGAGCCAGCGCCAGGTGAAGATCGCGAGGACGACCGAGAAGGCGCCTTCGGCGAAGATCATGAACTGCCAGCCTTTGAGTCCGTAGGGATGGAATTGTAGGAGGTAGCCGGAGAGCGGCCCTGAGATGACCGAAGCGATAGCGGATCCGCTCAGGAAGATGGCGATGGCCTTTCCGCGGTCGGCCGAGGGCAGCCACCGGCTAAGGTAATAGATGACGCCAGGGAAGAATCCGGCTTCGGCCGCACCGAGCAGGAAGCGCAACCAGTAGAACTCGTGGGCTGTCGTTACGAATGCCATACAAGCTGCGACGGCACCCCAGAGTAGGGCGATGATAGCAAGCCAGCGGCGCGCGCCGATGCGTTGGAGGATAAGGTTGGAAGGGATTTCGAAGACTGCGTAGCCGATGAAGAAAAGGCCGGCACCGAAGCCGAAGGCCTCGTCATTAAGGCCTAGGTCCGTATGCAGGTGTTCCTTGATGAAACTGATATTTACTCGGTCGATATAGTTCACGATGAACATCACGACAAACAGCGGCAGCACACGCCACTTGACCTTGGAAACTGCCGACTGGAGGTTCGCTTCGTGCATCAATGCTTACTTTACGCCAGCCTTGGCGATAAGGGCGGCGAGCTGTTCGACTTCGGCTGGCTTGAGGTCGGTCAGGGGAGCGCGCACGGGCCCAGCGCTATGTCCGACGACCGTGGCGCCGGCCTTGATGATGCTGACGGCGTAGCCGGCGCTCTTGTTGCGGAGCTCAAGGTAGGGCAGGAAGAAGGTGTCGAGGAGGCGGTTCTGCGTGACGTGATCGTCCTTCGCGACGGCGTGGTAGAAGTCCATCGCGGTCTGGGGGATGAAGTTGAACACGGCGGAGGAATAGACCGGTACGCCCATGGCCTTGTAGGCGGCGGCGTAGACTTCCGCGGTGGGCAGGCCGCCGAGGTAGCTGAAGCGATCGCCCATGCGACGGCGGACGGAGACCATGAGCTCGATGTCACCGAAGCCATCCTTGTAGCCGATGAGGTTCGGGTTGTTGGCCGCGAGCTTCTCGAGATGGTGCGGCTGGAGGCGGCAGACGTTACGGTTGTAGACGACGACGCCAATCTTGACGGACTTGCAGACTTGGTCGACGTGCTCGGCGACGCCCTCCTGATTTGTTTCGGTGAGGTAATGGGGCAATAGCAGGATGCCCTTGGCGCCTAGGCGCTCAGCTTCCTGGGCGTATTGAATGGCGACGCGCGTCGGGCCACCGGCGCCAGCGAGGATCGGCACAAGGCCGTCGCACGTGTTGACCGCTGTCTTAATGATGTCGGAGTATTC
>CAIKRN010000289.1 GCA_903829855.1 uncultured Opitutia bacterium | reverse complement strand
CCTTCTGCCTCGCTTAACTTCTGCGCGGCCAATTCCCACTGGGCCGAGGCGGCCTGGAGGGCGTTGATTGTATCGCGGAGGCGGGCGTTTAATTGGGGGAGGTTCACGCCACCGGTGTAAGTGGCCGGGTCGGCAAGTTCAGCGGTGATCTGCGCCTGCTTGGCTTCCAGTTCCGAGACCTGCTGTTCACACTTCGTGACATCGGCTTTCAGTTTCCGGATATCGGCAGCGGAGGGCTTGGCGGGGGCCTTGGGCTTTTCGGCCTTAGGGGATTCATCCTGCTTCGGTCGAGCATCGGTGAAGCCAGCGGTGAGGGCGGCGCGCTCGTTGCCAGACTTGGATTTTTCGAGGTAGTAGGCGTAGTCGCCGGAATACGGCGTCAGGCGTCCGGAATGCACGTGCAATACGGTCTTGGCGATTTCGCGGATGAAGTGCACGTCGTGGCTGACGAAGAAGAGCGTGCCTTCGTAGTTCTTCAGGGCGGCAATCAACGCATCAATCGACATGATATCGAGGTGCGTGGTCGGCTCATCCATCAGCAGGAAGTTCGGCGGATTGATCATCAACTTCACCAGCGCGAGGCGTGATTTCTCACCCCCCGAGAGCACGGAGACTTTCTTATTTACGTCGTCCTTCCGGAAAAGAAACGTCCCAAGCATCCCGCGGGCTTGCTGTTCGGTCAGGCCGTTTTCCGTGGTGCGGAGTTCCATGACGTTCTCAAGGACCGTCAACTTGGGGTTGAGGTTGTCGACGCGGTTCTGTGCAAAGTAGCCAGTGATGACATTGCCGCCTTCTTCGCGGACGCCGCCGTTGATCGGGATGACGCCGGCGAGAATCTTGAGGAGGGTTGATTTACCGGCTCCGTTCGGGCCAACCAGCACCGTGCGCTGACCGCGTTCGCACTCAAAATTAAGGTCTTTATAGACGACATGCTCGCCGTACGACTGCTGGACGTGTTCAAGCTTCATGACCTTGAGGCCAGAGCGCGGCGGCTGCGGGAAGCGGAACTGAATCTTCTTTAAATCGTCTTCGGGCTCGTCGATGGCGACCTCTTCTAAGCGGGCGATTTGTTTCTCTTTGGATTTTGCGCGGGAAGCCATGGAGGCCTTGGCGCCGAAGCGGTCGACGAAGGTCTGGAGGTGGGCGATTTCGCGCTGCTGGTTCTTGAACATCGCCTGTTGGCGATCCTTGCGGGCCACCCGTTCGAGAATGAAGTCATCGTAGTTGCCGTTGTAGCAGTGCAGACGTTGGCCGCGCAGTTCGATGGTGCCGGTGCAGAGCGCATTCAGGAAGGCACGATCGTGCGAGATGACGACGAGGCCTCCGGGGTAGCGCGTCAGGTAATCCTGGAACCAGAGTAGGGCTTCTAAGTCGAGGTGATTGGTCGGTTCGTCGAGCAACAGGAGTGTCGGTTCGCTGACGAGCAAGCGGGCGAGGTGCGCGCGCATGACCCAGCCGCCGGAGAAGGTCTTGGCCAGTTTGTCGGCATCGCCTTCGCGGAAGCCGAGTCCAGCGAGAATTTTCTTGGCGCGGGGTTCGAGGGTGTAGTCGATATCCCAATCGTCATCGTTCTCGGGCTCGAGCTTGCCGCCGCTGGTGGCGATTTGCAGGATGGTCTCATCGCCGGCCGGGGCGCTTTCCTGAGGGAGGAAGCCGAAGTTTGCGCCGCGTTCCCACTCGATCAGGCCTTCGTCTGGGTTGTCCTTGCCGAGGATGATGTTGAAAAGGGTCGATTTGCCCGCGCCGTTGGCACCGACGAGTCCGAGCCGGTCTGTCCGGGCAATATTCAGGGAGACCTCCGCGAACAAGGTGCGGGGTCCGTAGGACTTGGAAATATTGGCAATCGTCAGCATCGAATGGGCGATAAAGGGGACTGCGAGGGCGAGGTCAAGGGTCGCTTGGGCGACCTCCTGACCTCGCCCTCGAGCGGGGGCACGTGGGCACGGGCACGAGTAACGGGGAAGGGTTAGTAGGCTGTCTTGGGTAGGGCTGACCAGCCTTGGTCAGCCACGGTTGAGCGAGGGGCGCTCAACCCTACCTAAGGCTGCATGATGAGCTATTTCCCCGTGCCCCCGTGCCAGCTTGCCCCCTCGATTACGACCACTTGAGCTTACTGCGGAGGACGTCGAAATGGGTGAGCGATTTCGGACGCAGGAGGGCGAGCTGGACCTTGGCGGTACGGATGACGATGGGGAGTCGGCCTTGTGCCTCGAGGGTCTCGCGACCATCGACCGAGAGGCCGAGTAGCGCGCTGTCTTCACTCCGGATCTGGAGTTCGGTCTCGCCATCAAAAATCACGGAACGATTCGAGAGCGTGTGGGCGCAGATGGGCGTGAGGGCGATCACGGAGGCCGCCGGGTCGACGAGCGGGCCGCCCGCGGCCAGGCTGTAGGCCGAGGTGCCGGTGGGCGTGGCGAGAATCAGGCCGTCGGCTCGGTATTCATTGACTCGCGCACCGTCGGCCAGGACCGAGAATCGCCCCATGCGGAAAACGTCGCGCGTCTTGATGACGAGGTCATTCAGCGCGAGGGCGAAACTGCCGTCAGCAAAACGGATTTCCAAGAGGGCGCGTTTTTCGACGCGGAAATCTCCCGAGAGAATGGATTGAATCGAGGCGCTGACGTCTTCGCTGGGATAGGCCGCGAGAAATCCAAGTTTGCCGCGATTAATGCCAAAGAGGGGCACGCCTTCGAGGGCGGCCGCTTCAGCCACGCCGAGGAAGGTGCCGTCGCCACCGACCACGCCACAAGCATCCGCACCCTTGAGGGTTTCGCGGCTGACGGGCCAGCCGTCCGCGACGGTGAGGGTCACGCCAGCTTTCTGGGCGGCTTCCTGCACCGCGTGCACGATATCATCCACCCCGGGCTTGGTGCGGTTGACGACGAGCGTGAGGCGGCGGATAGCCATGAATGACGACTAGGCGGCCTTCAGGGAAGGGCAAGGACAAGCCGGGGCAGGTGGCACCGAAAAGGCGTATTTATTGGCCTTTTCTGGGGCCGACATCAGGAAAGCCGTCCGAAATGACCGAGGTCGGACGAGGAATAACTGAGCGCTTTCGAGGTTCGCCAGAGTGAAACTAAGGCCGACTCGCTGACAGGGAAGGCGAGGCAGGCCTCATCTGCCGGTCTCCTCGCCCCTTCAGTAGCTTATAGGGCATATCGAGCAATACTTTGATGAGAACCAGTATTCCTGTGATTAGGACGGGGCTGTGGACGACTTGCGCGTCCATTGCCTTAGGGTCGAAGTCCTCGTCAACATATTGGAGGGTAGAGACGGGCGCGAGCTGGATCTTGAGCCAGCGACGGAAGGAGCCGACCCTCCTCAAGGTGGGAAGGCTACCCATGAGGACGGCGAGTTCGTCGCAGTAGGGAATCATCTCCACCGGGTGGATGGTCTCGGTATTGAGCGTGGGGAACATGCGTCGTAATGTCGCGCGGCTTACTGCATGGGCGGCGGCGAGATCTGGTGGCCGTTGGAAGCGGCCAGCGAGGATACCAGTGACCAGCTTCGCCTGCATTTCGCTCATCGTCGGGATGTTGCCAATAATCGGTCGCGCGAAGCCAACGAGGAAGAGGTCGTCATGGCGCGCGTGGAGGCTGCCGAGGTGGAAATCACTGATGAGAATTTCGCCACCCGACAATTCGGACAGGCCAGAGCGGAAGCCGATCATCGGGCAGATGAGGTCAGGAGTGACTTCGAGCGTCGTCGTCTGGTCGAAGTCGTGGAAGCGGAGGTGGCTCGCGTCGCAGGGCGGTCCGATAATCTCGATGCGACCCGCGGCGACGTCGTCGAGGAAGCCGTCGCTCTTGGTGTGGAACACGTTGAAAAGGTCGTCCTTGGCGCGAGCGGTGAGTTTGGCGTCCCAATGACTGCGCTTGGCGAGAAAGTCAGCGTCGGGTGCGGGGCCTGTCGTGGGTGAGCCAAAGAACCTCTCGAATTTCTGCTGATGCTTGATCCGGGCTTCGACGAATTTTTGGCCGATTAGGTTTCGCAGGTCGGGGTGGATGGAAAGCAGCAGTCGGTTGCGGAGAAAGTCGGAGGGGACGCCGCGGATCGGGTGATAGCGCGGGCTGACGCGGACACCCGTCTTGAGCGAGAGGAAGACGCGGTTGCCGAGGTGCGGAGCGGAGAGTCGGTGGGCAAAGTCGGCGGCCGATTCACCGCCACCGTAGACGACGATGGTCTTGTTCGAGGGTAAGGGACTATAGGGCGTGAGATGGGGGATGTCGGTTTCGAGGGCTTTCACTTTGTCGTGTAGGCCTGTGCAGATTACCAGCCGGTCGAAGACCTCTTCACGCGTCGCGCCGTCGTCAATCCAGAGCCGCCAGCCCTGCGGGTCCTTGGCAATGCGCCGGATGGTCGTGTGGAGGCGGATGTGCGGGGCCAGGCGATGGGTTGCGACAAAGTCTAACAGGTAGCGCCCGAACTCATCGTTGAGGAAAAAGTCGCCTTTGGTCTGACGTTGCGCGGGGTCAGAGCTCGAATCCCATTTTCGATGGCAGGCAAATTGCGTGGTGTACTTCGTCGAGGTCGAGACGAAGTTCGGATACGGGTTTCCCCAGCGGCCGACCGTGGTGCCGTCTTTTTCAAAGCAGACGATCTCCCAGTCAGGAAGGCGTTCACGGGCCAGCTTCAAGGTCAGCAAGCCGCTGCAGCCGGCCCCGATGATGGCGAGACGTTTGGTGGTCATGCGTGAACGGCGGTGAGACTGACCAAGACGAAATTGAATTGGCCAGACTCGGGGATGAACAGCATCACCTTGTCGCCGTGGGCTGGCGGGTGTTTGCGGGTGAACTCATCCAAAATGATAAAAATGCTGGCGGCCCCGGCGTTGCCGGCGCTTTCCAAGTTTGTCCAGTGAGGTACGCTGGTACCACCCCCCATTTCGGTTAAGATATCGAGCAAGTAGGCTTTGAAAAAGTACGAGGACAAGTGGGGCAGGACACACTGATAGTCCGCAAGGGATTCGCCGTGACGCGCGAGCGCTCCGCGGACGAGCTGATCCACGCTGGGCTTCATGTGCTTGGCGAGGATGGCGACGTCTTGGCTGAGGAGTAGGCTCCGGCTTTCCAGGCTCATGCAAAGCGGGGTTTCATGGGCAAATGAACGCGAGTAGGTCCAGTTCACGCGGTAGGAAACTCGATCGGCGGCTGGCTGGTTGCGGAGGATGACGGCACCCGCACCGTCAGAAAGCATCGATCGGAGGAAGACGGACATGAACCATTTCGAGGAGGTTTCGTGGTCTGGGAAGAGGGCCCGGTCGTCCGGAGGCTGGATGACTGATGATTTCAAAATATCTGAGGGTTGCTCGACGCCGATACAGAGCGCCTCCTGATGGTCGCCCGACGCGATGGCGCGAGCGGCATTGACGAGCGCCTGGGCGCCGGAGGTGCAGATGCCCGAGTTCGAATTAATCTCCACGGGTCTGGCAATGATTCCGTGCTGGGCGAGACGGGAGTGGAGGATGCTGGAAAGTCCGGGCCCAATCATCGGGGTGTTGGTGGAGCCGGCCGAAAGGTAGGTGAAGGTACCCGCTTTGTTATCGAGGCAACGAGCCGCGGCGAGAGCCGCCATTTCATAGACGTCGTGGGTCGGATGCTGGGCGCGGTCGAGCGCATAGTGGCGGGACTTGATCCCGTTCATGCGCAGGATTTTTCGTCGAACCAAAGCTTCGCCATCGAGCTCGCCCATGAAGTCCGGGATGGCTTCGTTAGGGACTGCTTCGCCGGGAAGAAAAGACCCGGTGCCAGTGATATAGCAGTTCATGATGTTAATGTTTCGCCAGAAGCGATCGGCGGCCGCTCGCGCAGAGTCTGGTAGGCGTATTCGTCGAAGGCGATATGGCTATGGAGATAGAGGCCTGGGCTAGAGAGGAAAACGCTGCTGCTGAAGTGCCCGCGGTTACTTTCGGCCTGAAGGTAGAAATCGAGGTCGGTTAAGACCGCGCGATCATGGGCATAGAGATGCTTCATGGCCCACAGGAGCACCGAGTCAGAGTCGAAAGAATTTAGCGCTTTTACGGCGGTCCGGAGATCGGCGAAGACCGTGATGACCAAGACAATTAAGATGACCACATTGGTGACGCCAATCCACTGGAGGGAGTGTTGGCGGGTGGCTTCGATCGCGCGCTTGCTGAAAAGTAGGTGATCTTCAGGCAGGCGGCGCCGAATCCGGTCGAGGTTCGCGAGAAAGGCATCCTTGTCGAAGCGATCAACCATTTCGTAGGAGAGCTCATCGTGGCCGATGGTCAGGTTATTCCGGATCATGTCGCTTAGGCTATCCATGTTGTAGTCGCCATCGATCCCATTGAATTTCCGCCGCTCGCCCTCGACGTGGGATCTCTCTCCGAGTAAATGGCGGTAGAGGAGCGGTTCGATTTGCACGTGGCGGACCATCATTTCAACCGCATCCACGGTAGCGAAGTACTTCATCCCGAAGGCGAGCACGCCGTCGATGCAGCGTGCCTCGAAGCCGTAGGCGCGACGGTGGAAAAGGAACTTGAGCGGGAACAGGACGGCCTTCAGGAAGAAATAGGATACCTGTAAAATCGGCCGCAGAAAAATGTAGTCCAGTCGCCCCTTCTCCCTTTCGAAGGTCTGGTTGACATAGTTGGTCAGGAAAGGAAAAGCCTTCATCAAGGGGTCTGGCGCCTAGGTGGAATGACGAGCGGGAGGCGGCAGGTGGCCATGGATGACGAATGGGCACCCGACCAGGAAGCGCAAGGACAAGCCGGTACGTCCGGCTTATAGAGGCCTTATAGAGACCTTATTTCGTGGCCTTTTCAGGCTTCGGCGTGACGAAAGCCATCCGATAGGCGAGGCTGACCTCGAAACGCTTACCGCCGAGGGCGATGACGTCGACGGTCTGGGCGAGGCCGGCAATCTCCAGGGTCCACTGGCCTTCGGGGAGGTGCTTCTTGGCTTCTTCGAAATCATTTTTAATCTGATCGAGCAGCTCGTTGCGGTAGTCGTGAGGATTGGTCAACACGTACTCCGGATTGCCGACCACCTGCTTCTCGTCGTCGTTCTTCGCCTTCACGAGATCGGAGGCCTTGGTGCGGAGGATCTCGACGCCCTTGAGGCCTTTGTCGGCCTCGGTATGGAGTTCCCAGCGCGCATTAGCCACGTAGGTCACGTCGCCCTTATCGGCGTCATCGTCCCCGAAGAGTTTGCTGCCGTTGCCTGCGCGGGAGGCGTAGGTTTTTGCTTCGGCGTGGGCGAACTCGGTCGAGATTTCGCGGAACTCCCAGCCGGGCTGATCCTTGAAGCGTTTCTCGAGTTCGGCGCGGATTCCCTCGATGCGAGCGTCCACTGCGGCACGGTCCTTGCCTTTGATCGTGACCGCAACTGGCAGAGCGAGATGATCGGCGTCGACCTGCATACGCACGTGGTGCTTCGGGGTGTTGCCGTAGTTCTTGCCGACGCGCGGTGCGGTGTCGCTTTGGGCGTTGGCAGAAATCGTCGCGAGGGCGAGGAGGAGCAAGGCGAGGAGGCGCATGGGAGAGAGTGAGGTCAGGATGGACGATGCAGCAGGAATGATAAAGAAAGATAGGGCAGGGTTTAATTGGGATGGGTAGGGGCGCGACTGCGTCGCGTCCGTTCGCTGCGGTACGATCAACCTCCGGGCAGTCTGGTTCGGCCTTCGGTATCCGTCCAGCCACGGACGCGACGCAGTCGCGCCCCTACCTCTCTTAAGCAACACTACCCAAGGCTTCGGCGACTTTGGAGACGTCGGTGCCGCCGCCCATCGCGGCATCGGGCTTGCCGCCACCTTTGCCGCCCAACTTGCCACAGGCGTCGGTGACGATCTTACCAGCGGCCTTGCCCGCCTTGACGGCGTCCGGACCGCAGTTGGCCACGAGGGAGACCTTGTCGCCGAAGACGGCGGCGAGGACGACGACGGCGGACGGACCGACCTTGCCGGCTACTTTGGCACCGAGGTCACGCAGATCATTCGGTGTTTCGGCGCTGACTTGGGCGATGACGTACTTCAAGCCAGCACGGTCGCTGGCCTTGGCGGCGAGGGCGTCGGCGACCTGGGAGGATTCCTTATCGCGGAAGACTTTGAGTTTCTTCTCGAGCGCGGAGCTTTGCTCCATGATCTGCTCGAGGCGCTTGGCGAGATCCGCGACCGGCGTATTGGTCGAGGAGGCGAGCGTCTTCAGCAACTCGGCTTCAGACTTCGCCCTTTCATAAGAGGCGAGCCCCGCGACGGCTTCGATGCGGCGAACCCCTGCAGCGATGGCGTTTTCGCCGACGATGCGGAAGAGGCCGATTTCGCCCGTGTGGCGGACGTGCGTGCCGGCGCAGAGTTCCATCGACCAGCCGTTGAGGGAGGCAGCCTTACCGCCGACCTGCACGACGCGTACGGAGTCGCCGTACTTATCGCCGAAGAACTGCATGATATCCGGACGGCCTTTGACGGAGGCGTAGGCGACTTCGCTCCACGTCACGGCTTCATTGGCGAGGATGCGTTCATTCACCACGCGTTCGATGTCGGCGAGCTGGCCGGGGGTGAGCGCCGCGCCATTAAAGTCGAAGGTGAGTTTGGAAGGATCGACGGCGGAGCCTTTCTGCGAGGCTTCCTTAGACACGACTTCGTGCAGGGCCCAATGGAGGATGTGGGTGACCGTGTGGTGGCGCTGGATGGCGTCGCGGCGGGCTTGATTGACGGCGATCTCAATCGTCGCGCCGGTTTCCGGAGCGTCTTCACCATCGAGGAAATGCAGCCAGGTCTGGCCAGACTTCTGGGTGTCGGTGACATTCCATTGGCGGCCGCCGAGCGTAATCATCGCCGTGTCGCCGACCTGGCCGCCCATCTCGGCGTAGCAGGGCGATTGATCGAGGATGACAGCGGAGCGTTCCTTAATCTTGGCGATTTGCGCGACCTTGGCTTTGACCTGGAGGGTGTCGTAGCCAACGAACGCCGTCGGGTGTTCGGAGCCGATGTCGGAAAGGGTGATGATTTCCTTCTTCTGGGCGGCGCGAGCACGGGCACGCTGTTCTTCCATCAGCTTTTCAAAGCCGGCGCCATCGACCGTCAGGCCACGTTCGCGGGCCATTAACTGCGTGAGGTCGAGCGGGAAGCCCTGCTCGTCATAGAGGCGGAACGCGATGGCGCCCGAGATGGCGCCGCCTGCCTTGAGCTTATTCGCTTCGTCCTCGAAGAGCGCGATGCCCTTATCGAGGGTGCGGTTAAAGGATTCCTCTTCGTTACGAATCACGTCGGCCACCACCGAGCGGCGGGTGCGGATTTCGGGGAAGACATCGCCCATCGTCTCGGCGAGTACGCCGACGAGTTGGTGGAAGAAGCCGTTCTTTAGGCCGAGCGTGCGGCCGTAGCGCACGGCGCGGCGCAGGATGCGACGGAGGACGTAGTTGCGGTCCGAATTGCCAGGCTGGATGCCGTCGGCGATGGCGAACGAGAGTGTGCGGATGTGATCGGCGATGACGCGGAAGGCCACGTCATCTTTCTCCTGGGCCGTATCGCCGGTGGAGCCAGCGACGGGTAGGGTGGAGCCGTATTTCTTACCGGACAATTCCTCGAGGCGACGGAAAATCGGTGCGAAGACGTCGCTTTCGTAATTGGAGAT
>CAIKRN010000288.1 GCA_903829855.1 uncultured Opitutia bacterium | reverse complement strand
GTGAACGCCTTGCCGGAAGCGAGCACGACGGTACCAAGATTGGCCACGAGGGCGCCGGAGTTACGGACATGCGGGGCCACGAGGGCGCCCAGACCGGCGTCGGAAATCGTAAGCGTGCCTTCGTTGACCACGGAGGCGGAAATGTCCGATGCGGACGAGAACTTGAACTTACCGCCGGCGAGGAAGGAATCCTTGTCGAGATCGAGCGTGGTGGCGATCAGGCCGGCGGCGTCGACGGTCGAGCCTTTGCCGAAGAAGATGCCGTTCGGATTGATCAGGATGATCCGGCCATTGGCCGAGACCGCGCCGAGGATGTCGGACGGCGCAACGCCGACCACTTTGTTGGCGGTGACCGACGACGCGGAAGGCTGGTTGAAGCGGACGGACTCGCCCTTCGCGACGGAGAAGCTGTTCCACTCGATGAACGCGCGGTCCGAAGACTGGTCGATCGTGACGCGCGTGGTGCCTTGGCCGGACACCGTAGCGGCGCCGCCGGTGACATTGGCGCCGGTGGGATTGGCGAAGGAGCCGACGGGGTTCAGCACCGCGGCCACGAGGAGCGTGGCGAGCGGCAGGAAGCGGCGTTTGACGGAAGAGGCGGGAGCCATGGCAATTTTATTTTAAAGTTTAGAAGCGGACGCCGAAGGAGGCGTTGATGCGGTTGGAGGTGTCGACGGTGGAACCGGCGGGAAGGGAGACGGGGCGGGCGACCTCGACGAGGGCATTCATGCCGTGCGGCATCGCCAAGCGAACGCCGAGTCCCGCGGAGGCGGCATGACGCGCGCGGGCTTCCTGCGGCTGCAGCTCGCCCTGCTGTCGGGTCAGGCCGGCGTCGGTGAAGACGTAGAACTGGGTGCGCACGGGTTCGGCGAAACCAAGCGAGAGCGGCAGCGCGTAGCGCAGCTCGAACGAGCCGAAAATCGCCTGCTCACCGCTCATCGAACCGGAGTCGAAGAAGCGGCCGAACTGACGGCCGCCGAAAGAAGACTCCGCGGCGCTGAGCAACGGGTTGCCGAGCGAATACTGCCCTTGGGCCGCGAACGAATACGAAAGGGCGCCCGAGCCAAGCGTCGTGATCGGCGCGGTGCGGGTGTAGTCGAGTGTGGCGACAGTGAACGTCGTGGAGCCATTGGCACGCGAGTTGCCTTGGGCGCCGAGCCAGTCGAGGCCCTGCTCAAGGTTGAGGCGGACGAGATTGGAGGACTGGTCGGGACGGGCGAAATCGTACGTCAGGGTGGCGCCGACGGTACGGAGCGCGTCACGCGTGGGCGTGCCCACCGTCATCGAGCTGTTCGAATCCTGGGCACCGAGGTAGGCCTCGGCGAGGAGCGTGGAGGAGCGCGAACGGATAAGCGGCTTGGAGAAGGTCAGGCGGGTGCTGCGCGAAAGGCCCTTGTATTCGAGGGGCACGAGCAAAGGGTCGGTCGGACGGCTGTCCGACTGCGAGAACGTGGCGCCGAGGCGTTCGCCATCGGTACCGATGATCGTCGACGCGGCGGCGTTGAAGCTCTGATACGCGTTGCCGTTGGGGCTGTGGTAGTAACCCAGCGAAAGTTCGTCCGCGCCATCGAGATGACCAAAGCCAGACCAGGAAGCGCCGACGACCTGGCGATCGAGGCCTTTCGGAAGGAAGTTATTCCAGCTCAGATCGAAGGTGTCGGGATCGCGCGTGAACTCGAGCGAGAGATCGGAGCCGCCGACGACGGTCGACGAAGCAGAAAGGACCGAGCCGACAGACCAGCCCGGCAGGTCGTCCATGAGCAGGATATTGCGCTCGAGCACGTCGGCCCGCAAAGGCTTGGATCCCTTGATCTGGCTCAGCTGTGCGTCGACGGCGTTAAGCGCGCGTGCACGCGGCTGGGCCACGCCAAAGGAGTGGTCGCTGATGAAGCCTTCGATGACGACGATCTTCACCTTGCCGTCCTTGATGTCCTGCTCGGGCACGACGCCGAAGCAGAGCGCATAACCGGCGTCGGCATAGGCCTTCGTGATCGCGTTCGCCAAGGCGAAGACTTCTTCGATCGTCACCGTGTCGCCGGCCTTGTGCGCCCAGAGCGTGGCAAGCTGCTCGGAAGTCAGCGCGGCATTACCTTCGAAATTCAACTCCTTGAACGTGAAGGCGAGCGCAGCGGCATCCTTTGGTGGCAGCTGTTTGTTGTTCAGCGAGACCTCCTTGCGCGGCACCGACTTCGGCTGCGGCGCAGGCTTCAGATTCTGGTCGATGCGCGCCGGATCGAGCGTCGGCGCGACCTGCGCGAAAAGCGACAGGCCGGTGACGAAAATCAGGGTGGAGGCCGCGACCAAGAAAGGGCGACGGACCGCGGAGAAAACCGGGCGCAACATAGCGTCAGAATGCTCTTCAATACGCTTACAAAACAGAAGACCGCTTGTGGCCTGTAGTATTGGTCAGAAGTGGAGAAATTTATAAGGTAGGGACGGCTCTCCGAGCCGTCCGTTAGCCAAGAGAGTTTCGTATCTCCATCGGCTCAACGGCGGCCATGACAATGGCAGCCCTTCCCCGAGGCAGCCGCACCCTATGTCGCCACGCAGTGGCTACCCTACCCCTTCTTCACCGGGCCGATCGAGCCACCGGAAACCCAATTCCGGACAAGGGCTTCTTCGATGACATTGTGCGCAACGGAGTCGGTCTCGATCCAATTCCGCGTATGTTCGGCCAAGACCTCAGGCGAATGAATCAAGAAGCCCGACAAAGGCGGTGCAAACATCTTTGCTTCGACCGTCGCGACTAGAATAACCACCGAGATATCGCGCGGAATCTCCAATCCCTTCTTCGCAAAATAGGTAATGGCATACAAGAAATCACCCCATTGCGGAAAGATGAAAGCGGTGGCGCCGCGGCCGCGAGCCGCATCCAAACACGCCTCCATATTTTTATGTGAAAGCTGTTCGGCGGTGAAGCGAACGTTAACGGACACGGCTTGCTCACGAGCGATGCGGCGGAAACTCTCCATTGAATCCTTAAGCTTCACTTTTCGGCCGAGGAACGGGATGAAGAGATGACGATGACCCAATGATTTCAGCTCCAAGACAGCCTTTTCAACCAAAGGGCCATACTGGTGGCCGAGCCGCTTGACCCGCTTGGCACGGAGCATCCCGAACATGGTGGCGAGCTTCGCGCTCGAACGCGCCACGCCCGCAAACATCTCATGATCAGGCTGCACCATGATGCAATGACTCGGCAGGTATCGGGTGATGGCCGCATGCGATTTTTTGCGCAACTCCACACCCTTGAATTCGGCGAGATCGACAATCTCGCAACCATGCCCCTCGGCTCGCATGCTCTCCTGCAATAACTGCAAGGCGACGCTCGTGGGCGGACGCATCACCTTCATGGAAAGTTGCGTTAAAACCAGCACCTGGTGCACGCCCGAAGCCCGTCGAGACTTGGAAACGCCGGCGGCGACCTCAAGGCGCCGCTTACCCCCGCGGCTGACTAAGACCTTACGCTCCTGCAGCAAGGCGATGGCCTTCTGGACGGTGGGTAGGCTGACCTTATGCTGGTTGGCCAGGTCTCTTCCCGACGGCAGCAGTCCCTTCCATCCCTCCTGGCGGATTTGGGCCTCGATGCCATCGGCAAGGAGCTCAAAGACGGCCTTTTTCTCGAATTTAGCGGCAGGCATGTCGATTTATAAGCAGGATTATTCACATTAAATCTGATAAAGCCACCGGTTTTGTGGACTGTCAGATTGGTCAGAATTGGTGCTAATCGCACCAGGTGATAGCGGTTAGCGGTTGGCGGTTGGGAACACATTAAAGTGCTGAATCGATGGGTAGGGTCGGGACCGCGTCACGACATAGTCGCGTCTCGTTCGCCGCAGGGCGAACTCGAGGTAGGGGCACGATTCATCGTGCCCTCCGACGGAGGAGGGCGCGGCGTAGCCACGCCCCTACCCTCGGCCGCCCTGCGGCGGCCAGGTAGGGCGGACGCGACGCAGTCGCGCCCCTACCTCGTGATGCCCCCCGTGTCCCCTTGTCACCGTGCCCACGTGTCCCCTCGCGGCTCCGCCGCGCCCCTACCCCTAATAGGAGGCCATTTTCCCGCCTTTCCCCTTGCGGCAGGTGGGGGGTCACCTAACTTGCGGTTATCTTTCCAGACCCATGGTCACGGACAACAAACCTTCTTTGGTCACCATCAACGTCGATGGCGTCGAACATCAAGTCCCGGCCGGGGCCAATCTGGTCGATGCCTTGGGCAAAATCGGGAAGGAAGTCCCCCACTATTGCTACCACCCGAAGCTCCCGGTCGCCGGCAACTGCCGCATGTGCCTGGTCGAGCTCGGCTCGCCGATGCGCGACCGCGCCACCAACGAGCTGGTGATGGAAAACGGCAAGCCGAAGATCGGCTGGCAGCCCAAGCCGGCCATCGCCTGCGCCACCAACGTCTCTCCCGGCCTGCACGTCCGTCTCGAATCGCCCGGCGTCAAGGCCTGCCGCGAAGGCGTGACGGAGATGCTTCTCCTCAACCACCCGCTCGACTGCCCGATCTGCGACCAGGCCGGCGAGTGCAAGCT
>CAIKRN010000287.1 GCA_903829855.1 uncultured Opitutia bacterium | reverse complement strand
TTCTTCGCCTTCCTCGCCGCCTGCTTGGCGGAGGGCAGAACACGGGGTCAGGCCGCACCTTGGTTAAGGGTGCAACTAAACACGCCCTAAATTGGCAAATCTAGTTACGCCTACGTTAGGGTACGGCCTGACCCCATGGATGATCCCTTGGTTCTGGGTTCAAATCCCGGTGGGCCCACCCCTTTTCAGCTCTGATAGTAAAGGACTTACGGACAATGAAACCCCTGACAATAGGGGCTTAAGTCCCCTTTCACTCCGATCTGCGAGTTTGCTGGGGATTCCGAACACCTTTCGGCACCCTTCTTGCGGGATTTAGGGGTTATTAAGGGCACCTGTTTTGCCCTCACTCCAGGAGGCACACCCCGAAGGAATCTTTTTGAGCCCCCCATTCAAGGGCGTGGCACGACACCCACCGAAGAAAAACGTGAGCTCACTTTGCAATTTCACGCTGTTGCGATGACAGCCCCTCGAGAGCCCCCGCCCCCGCCTCTGAGGGCAAGCCAGAGGGGTCTAATGGGCCTCCTGATGGGGCCTCACTTGCCAGCCTTCTTCGCAGCTATCTTTGCCTCGATCTCTTTCTGTAGCTCCTTCGTGCGCCGTTGTCCAAGGAGGCGAGCTTCCGGTGACATCTTCTTTTCGAGGATGGCAAGATTGCTCCGGGCTTGTTCGTCCGTTATCCTGACAAGGTTCCAATAAGCATAGGCCTCAACCTCGTCCTTCGTCACGCCTTCTCCGTTGTAGTAGCAAGCCCCCAGGTTGAATTGGGCCTCGGCAAGCCCTTGGTCAGCGGCCTTGCGACACCACTTCACCGCCTCGACTTGATCCTTCGCCACGCCTTTTTCGTTGTGGTAGCAATTCCCCAGGTTGAATTGGGCTTTGGCAAGCCCCTGCTCAGCGGCCTTGCGATACCACTTCACCGCCTCGACTTGATTCTTCGCCACGCCTTCGCCGTTGTCGTAGCAAACCCCCAGGTTGTATTGGGCAACCGGGTCACCCCTTTCGGCCCGGGCCTTGTAGCCCTCAAAAGTGTTCTTAGGAGAATCCGAGCATCCAGCCAGCAAGCCAAGGATGACAGCTACGATCCAGCGGCGGGGGGCGAGGTTCATAATACATAACAGTAACACAATGCCGTCGCTAGCGTGCATCGTTAATACTGATGCAGGCTATCAATCTTAGCGCGTCACCCCATCTCTGAGGGCAAGCCGGAGGGGTCTAATGGGCCTCCGCTTGGGCTCGCTGAGACTATCAGCTGAGGAGCCGATACCGGCAGAGCTTGCACGAGATTCTCCAGGAGAGCACGAGGCACGAGATACACCTTCCCACTTCCGAGACGGACCTCCAGGAGGTCGAGCCGATCTAATGACATAGGCCGGAGAGTCCTGGCCGTAGCTCTGCCGGCAAACCTAAGCCGGAAGGATTATCTCCCAATGGTTAGCCCTTAGCTCACTTCTTACTGAAGATGGCAGTGGAAATGAACAGGCCGAGGAGAGAAATAGCCCCAGAAATGTATGCAAAACCCTCCGCCATATTCCCTGCATCTGGCCTTAGCGGTCTTTGAAGGAAACAGAATACTGAATAGAAACCACAAATCAGGAATATGAATAATCCGCAGCCTCCGCAGCAGCCATTGGATTCGTTATTACTTTGTGGCTTCACCTCGGGCCCTGCTGGCAACCTCAGCCCCTCGGAGGTATCAAGGTTGGACAAGAGCTCCCGCCCCGCCCCCATCCCCTCGGTCCCCAGTAACTCCCAATCGGGTGAACTATGTTGCTGTGAGTACAGTTTGTCGGTCGGGAGGATTTTGCCCTCGGCGCGCAGTTGGGCGACCTCTTCGGACGTGAAAATGCCGAAAAGCTTTCCATCGCGGATGATTTCAATGAGGGGTGGGCTGGCCATAGCATATAAATATAACGCCGCTCCCGCCCAAGCGAGCATCGTTAATCCGGATGGAGGGTGTCAGGTGATGATTAAATGGAGAACAACTTAGGACAGCACGTGGTGCGGCCCCTACCTCGCAGGTGCTTGGGCCTTCTGCTCTGCCATCCGAAGGTTAATTTTTTGCTGGAGTTGCTCGGCGTGGGCCTGGGTGCGTTGACGGACTTCCGGCGTCATCCCTAGCTCCATACTCGTGACCTTCGCGCGATCGGCCACTACAGTCGTGCTCGCGACGCGGTAGTAGGCGTACGCTTCCAAGGCGTCCGGGGGCACGCCCTCCCCATGCTCGTAGCACATGGCGAGATTATGCTGGGCTTTGGCGTAGCCCTGGTCGGCAGATCGCCGATACCAGTCTGCAGCCAGCACGCGATTCTGCACCACCCCGCGCCCCGAGAAGTAACACGACCCGAAATCATTCTGCGCCACCGCATCCCCTTGCTTGGAAGCATCCGTGAGGCGATTCAGTTCGCTGACAGTGATGGAGTTTGCCGGGTCTGTGGCGGCATGGGCCGGGAACATTAAGCCGGTAGTTTCATATACCTGCCGGACCAATAATCCGAATTCATTGAAAATAATGAAGACTGGAAAAAATGCACCACCGATATCGCCGCTGCCAGGGCGCATGCCCGGATTATCGCCCGAATAATAACTACGCTCGGTGCATCCAGTAACGGAAACCATCAGCAGGCAGAATCCTCCACTTCGGCAGGCAAATCGGAGAGGGTTCATATCCACCCAGTATAACAGGTAAGTACGAGCTGCGGGCATCGTTAATTATGATACGAGCTATCTACTGATATGATGAGGCGGGCAGTTTTATGGATGAACTTTCTTGCCTCGGGCCAAGCCGGTGTGAGTTTGGTCTCACCCCGCCTACCCATCCCATGCGTCACCCTCCCCTGAGCCCTTCCACCCGTTTTAGCGCCCTGCTCTGCTCCCTGGCCATGTCCTGCGTCGCCAGCCTGTCGGGCGCGGCCGAGCTTCCCGTGAAGACCGGCGAGAAGGTGGCCTTCATGGGCGATTCCATCACCGCGGGCGGCTTCGGAAACCCGGGCGGCTATGTCCGTCTGGTCATGCTTGGGTTGGAAGCCAACGGGGTTAAGGCTGGGGTGATCCCCGCGGGTGTGAGCGGTCATAAATCTAACCAGATGTTGGCTCGGCTGGAGAATGACGTGCTCAACAAGAAGCCGCAGTGGATGACACTTTCCTGCGGTGTGAACGATGTCTGGCACGGCGCGAACGGCGTGCCGCTAGATGCCTATAAATCCAATATCAACGCCATCCTCGACAAGTGCCAGCAGGCCGGCGTGAAGGTAATGATTCTCACTTCCACCATGATTGGCGAGACGCCCGGGGACAATAATACGAAACTAATCGTCTATAACGATTTCCTCCGCGCCACGGCCAAAGAACGGCACCTGCTTCTCGCCGATCTTAGTGCCGACATGCAGCAAGCGGTCACCGCTCGCGCCGCCGCCACGGGTGCTAAGCCTGGCTGGCTCTTGACGATGGATGGCGTGCACATGAATCCCGTGGGTGACGAGATGATGGCCACCGGTGTCCTGAAAGCCTTCGGGCTCGATGACGCGCAGATGCAGAAGGCTCGTGCGGCGTGGGCCACCCTGCGCAGTGTCACCAGCATCAATGTTTCGGTGTCCCTTTCCATGCAGCAGTTCCAGCAGCTGTCGCTCATCGCCGGCAAGCAGGGCAAATCAGTGGGCGCCCTACTCGGCCCTGAATTGAACAAGGAGTTGGATGCGGTGATTAAGAATACGGCGGCGAAGTAAACTCAACCCCCAGCGCGGGGTCGGTCACGACTTAGGCTCCATCGATTGAGCCCAGAGTGCGGGGCTTATTTGCGGGGGACGACCGCGTTTGTTATCGCGATCGCTTTACGCAGTTCTTGGTAGCGCTTCTCCACTGATGCCGAGAAGGTCGTAAATTCTACCGAGGATAGGGTCTTGCGAGATTCTTCCACTACGAAACTTAGGTTGATTTGCGCCTTGGGAAAAGTGGGAGCGGCCAATCGCCAGAGCGCACAGGCCTCAATGGGGTCATCCTGCCCCGCGTCGTGATTGTTATAATACAACCCAAGATTATTCTGAGCGGAGGGAAGGCCCTGGTTGGCCGCCTGCCGATACCAATATGCGGCTTGGGCGCGATCCCGTGATACCCCGACACCGTGAAAATAGTTGAAGCCCAATTCATTCTGGGCCTCGGCGTTGCCTTTATTCGCCAACCCTAACAACTCATTATTACGGTCAGATTGCAGCAAAGCACCACGCCTAGTAGCTTCAGCGGCATTAATCTTATGATTTTCGTCCACTATCTTAGAAATTAACCCAGACGTACCATGAACCACTTCATAAATAAATCTGATTGGGTCGGGGCCATTACCACCGCCGCCAAGCGGCACTCCGCCGCCACCGCCGGCATCCGCCGCATCTGTTCGCGCAGATGTCATGAAGATTAACCCCATCGCCATACGAGCGGAAAGCGTGCGACGATTTAGCATCAACCCACTATAGCACGGAACGGGCGGGGAGGGTTCATTGATAATAATGATATAAGTTATCGTATCAACGATACTGGGGCCGTTCACCTTATGACTTGTCGCGGTCGTAAATATGCCCTTCCGGGAACAAATGGCTGGAATAGCTGACCTAGAAGCACTTGAACTAGCCCGTCCCCGCCACTTATGAAGAATTTCACCCTCCTTCTTGCCTTCGGGGTTTGCCTTGTGGCAGGCGCCTATTTTCTCCTCAAGAAGCCGGCCCCGAAGTCGCCCTATGCGCGGATGACGGCCAGTCCCATCGAGTCCATCAAGCCGGTAAGTATTGCGCATGCCCCCGTCCGGGCTGCCCCCGTGGAGAATAACTTAGAAGCTGTCCGCCAACAGCAACAGGAACGCTACAACGATCTGAAGGAAGAAGGCCGACGCGTTCGCCAAGCACTCATTGAGGGCGACCCGAAAGGCGCCAAGGCCATGCAGGTTGTTTCGCAGCTTCCAGAATACCGCCAGTTGGTCGATCGTCGTCACCAGGTTGAAGCCGCTTGGGCGGCCGCCCCCGATAACCAGCGCGAGGGCATGCTCACCGAGATCAATAGTTTGCGTGAACAGAGCATCGGGATGCTTTTGGCAGAAATCAATCGTCAGAAGAGCCTGCCAGATGTCCCCGCGGTCATCGTCGCCCCTGCGGCTGGCGCCGCCCAAGGGATTGCTCCGGCAGGTGCACCCCCTGCACCGGTCTTTCAGTAAGTTAGGCCCCAACGGTTAGTTTACTTGAGGAAATCTTCGAGCTTGGTCCGTTCGGCCTCCGTCAGGGGCTTGCCCGTCACTTTAACCTTGGGCAGGGCGGCCCGGAGTTTGTCGTAATCGTAGGCGCTTAGATCGATATCGTCCAAGCGGAGGGCGGTGAGCTGGGCGAGGTCTTTAAGCTGCAGGAGCGCAGGCAAGGAGAGTTTAGCCTGCATGAGGCCGAGGCTCTTGAGGGACTTCACCTGGACGATGGTCGCCACGCTGGCATCCGTGAGGCAAAGCTGCCGAGGCTTACCATCATAACGCTTGAGGCTGTTACCGAGGCGAAGGCTTTCGAGATTCTTGAGTTTGAGCAGGTAGGGGTGTGCAGCGTCGCCATATTGGGTATGCCAGCTCGAGAATTCTTTGAGTTGCGTGAGTTCACCGATTGCATTGAAGGCCGCCTCGCGGCCGCCGCTCCCGCCATAGGTCAGCCGCTCGAGTTGGGAGAGCGATTTAAGCTGAGCAAAGCCCGCCCCGGTGAATCCCTCTTTCGCATTGAGCGTATGACCGACGGATAACCAGCGAAGCGATTTCATCGCGGCGAGGTTCGGGAAGCCATCATCGGTTAAGGCCGCGCCATCCAAGACCAGCCCTTCGGGATCCAATTTGGCGAGACGACCAAGCGCCTCATTAGTGACCCCCTTGCCGCCGGTGGAGATGAGGCGTAGGCCGAGCCCTTCGATGGCCTTGAATTGTTCCTCGGTCATGGGCGCCTCAGCCCGGAATGACAGCGTGACGCCCTTCCAGGAGTAGGTGTTGCCAATCTTGGCCTTGAGCGGCTCTAGGACTGCAGGGACCGGGGTAGACGGCGTCGGGGCAGCCACGAGGGTGGCCGCAAGCAGCGCAAGCAGCGAGCAGGTGCGGAGGAAGTTTCTCATCGGGGTGAGCAAGCCAAGGCGGACGCCCCTCCGCCCGCAATCCCAAGGTGGGGAAACTTACTTCGCGAGGCGCTGAATTAAGAAGTCCCACATGTCCTTATATTTCGTGGATTCCAGACCGGGATATTTTTGATAACAGGTCACCCCGCGGGCCTCGACAAACTTCTTCAGGCCCACCCCCCAGAGGGGCGAGTGGGTGCGATAATTAGGCTCGGTGATGCCCTCGGGCCGCGTCATCCCGAAATCATTCTGGATGTAAATTGGGGCGGTATCCTTGGTGACGAAGTTTTCGGGCGACCATTGAGCAATCACTGGCTGAAGTTCTTCATAACGCTTAACCGATTCCGCGACACTGCAACCCCAAGCGGGAGCGCCCCATTCGACGCCGGGATTCCATTCCTGAAGGCGCTTGGGGTCGATACTCCCTGGGCCGCGCCAAAAACCAATGGCGACGACCTTGGCTGATTCGCGATCCACTGGGTCGGATGAGTTGAGATCAGGTGTCCCCGCGGTGCAGCCAGCGAAAAAGGAGGGAATCGTGGCCTGCGAGCCACCCCCCGTAGCCATGCGGTGCGGATCCAGGTTCCACTCCTTGGCGTGTAAATGAGCGAACCTTAGGGCCCGCCGGGCATCGCTGAGAACGTAGGCAATAGGCACGGCGGCTTTGTCGGCCTGAGCGTCTTCCATCGTTCGCGTCTGGACGGCAATCACCGCACAGTCGTGCGGGAAGAAGGCATTTAAATCGGGTGGGTGTTTGCTAGGCTTCCAGATGCCACCATACCAGACCAACACGGAGAACGGTCCCGCCCCCTTGGGCACGTAGACATCCATCAACTGATGCGGAAATGGACCGTAAGAAACGTCTGCTTGGGTCGGGACCAACGGCGATGCCGCCTGAACCGCCGACCATGAGAGGACTACGCCCAACAAGGCTCCCGTGAAGCTTTGGCACATAAAATAGGTGGGATGACTGCTTAAGAGCCCCAACTGAAACGCTCCGGCACCCAGGCATACTGATCGCCCTTGGGCACGACAGTGCCGATTCCAGGCCAAGGCAGATGGAAGCCGAAGGCACGACTCTTCTCCTTGGCCATCCGGGTGAAGAGTTTTTGGCGGGTCTTCACAGCCGTTTCCGGATCGTGATCCATCGCGACGGTCCAGCCGACGTTATCAAACATTAACACATGGTGGTGCACGACATCGCTGATATGCACGAGTGATTCACCTTCGGAGCGAATCTCGAAGCAGGCATGCCCGTCGGTATGGCCGGGGGCGGCGATGACGGTGACGGCGTCATGGAAGAGCTTCTGGCCATCCTTGGTGATCACGAGTTGGTCCTTCAGGATATCAAAATTACGTCGCACCGTCTTCACCATGTTCGGCAAGGGCTTCTGATCGCGTTTCGACTTCGAGAAATCCGGATTCGGGCCGCGCCAGAAATCATATTCCTCCTGTAAGAGGTAAATCTTCGCGTTCGGAAAGGCCGGCTTGCCGTTGTCGACAAAGCCATCGAGGTGATCCGAGTGCGAGTGGCTCAGGAAGCCAGTCGTCACCTGTTCGGGCTTGATGCCCAATTGACGGAGACCTTCGGCGAACCAACCGAAGTTCGGATTCGGGTGACGCTCACCGAAGCCCGCATCGATGAGGGCGACCTCCTCGCCAATTTTCAGGCCCATGATATTGACGTAAAGCGGCAGCGCATCGAGCCGCTCGCGATTGAAAATGAGGGCATCTTTCATTTTCGGCCGATCCGCCTCGGGCCACATGAGGTCGAGGCCTTGCTTGAAGAGCATGTGGCCGTCGCTGATCGAGAACGCTTCAATGTTCCCGATCTTGAATTTATAAACGAACGGATTCGGTGGGCGTTTAACCGGCGCCTTCGGGGCGTCGGCCGCGGCGAGGCGCGCAGTCATCGAGAGGCCCGCCAAGGCAAAGGCGGCGGAGCCAAGAAATTCACGACGGGAGGAAGGTAGCGGGGCTGAGGCCATAGGGGTAGGTAGATTAACCTAGGCCCGCCCGACCCGTGCTCCAGCCCAAAGGTTATAATAGGAACGACCATGAGTGGGGGTTAATTTCACGTTGAAGGTTGAAACCAACCCCCACGGGACCTTGTCTCATTCTCGATGCCTAGCCCCTTGCGCCTCGCCCTTGCCCTACCCTTGCTGCTGCCCGCTTTAATGGGCGCTGAAGCGATTCAATTCAATCGCGACATCCGCCCGATCCTTTCGGAAAACTGTTTCAGCTGTCACGGCTCGGATGAGAAGGCACGTAAAGCCAAGCTGCGGCTCGACCTTTCGGAGGAAGCCATCCGGGAGCATAAGAATGGCACCCCGATTGTTCCGGGTAATCTTAAGAAGAGTGCCCTTTGGGAACGAGTCACTTCAAGCGACGCCGATGAAGTCATGCCGCCCCCAAAGTCGCACCTCACCCTTAGCCTCGACGATAAGGCCAAACTGAAAGCCTGGATTGAACAAGGCGCCAAGTATGAGGAGCACTGGGCCTTCGTGGCTCCCCGCCGCCCTAGCCTGCCTGCGGATAAGAATCTTAATCCGATTGATTACCTCGTCGGTCAGAAACTCGCCGCCGCTGGGCTGCAGCCTTCGCCGTCAGCTGATCGCTACACCCTCATTCGCCGGGTCACGCTAGATATCACCGGACTCCCGCCCACCGCCCCAGAAGTCGAGGCCTTCATCAAGGACACGCAGCCCGATGCTTATGGCCGGTTGGTCGACCGCCTCTTGGCGAACCCACACTTCGGTGAACGGATGGCCCTCGATTGGCTCGATGCGGCCCGCTACTCGGATACGAACGGTTTCTCCATTGATGGCGGGCGCCACCTCTGGCTCTGGCGTGACTGGGTTATTCAGGCCTTCAATGACAACAAGCCGTACGACAAGTTCATCGCCGAGCAAATCGCCGGCGACCTGATGGCGGAGACGGATGACGGCAAACTGATCGCGACGGGCTTCCAGCGTAATAACATGAACACCCATGAGGGCGGCACCATTATCGCGGAAAACCTGCTGAACTATAATGCCGACCGCGTAAAGACCCTCGGCGAAGCCGTCTTGGGGCTGACGCTCGGTTGTGCGCAGTGCCACGACCATAAGTTCGACCCAATCAGCCAGAAGGATTATTACCGGATCTTCGCTTACTTTAATACGCTGGATGACCGCGGCATGGATGGAAACGCGGGGGTTAATTCGATGCCTTCAGCGATGCGCAAGACCGTCCTCAAGACGGAAGAGATGCCGGCGATTGCGGCGCGGGTTGCCGCCCTGGTTAGCGAACTCCGGACGCCTGACTCCGACCGGTTAGCCCAATGGGAGTCCGCGCAGCATGCCCGTCTGGCGGAGCGCCAACTCGGGTTGAAACTGATCCCCGTGAACCTTTTGAAGATCTCCACCCCGAACAGCGGCGGCGGCTTCACCGTAGATGGGCACAAGTTCAAGGGCATCGGCAAGACTGCGTATGACATTCTTGGCGAAACGCCGAAGGCGGATGCCCCTATTGCGGGCTTGCGAATCCAGTTTCCCGCTGCTGCCAAAGCCCCCGCCAAGGGGAATGGCGACTTCCCCGGTTCCTTTGTCCTGACCGCCGTCGATGTGACCGCCGATAAGGTCGCGGGTGATCAGGTGAATATCCATCGCCTGCAGAAGTATGCACGCATCACCGCGAACAGCTGGCTCGAAGATTATCCCGCGGAAGATGTCCGCGCATTTAATGTCATGAGTAAAGGCTGGGGTCCGGATCCCGCTGCCAGCGGTCCGTCCTATATTACGCTAACCTTCGCGAAGCCGATTACGGCCGCCGAGCAACCTTACCTCACCACTCAGATTTATTTCGGCAATCGCTTTGGCGGGGCGCCCGGCGAAGGCGAACTCTACGCCTTTACCGGTCATGACGACGGCACGGACCTCCCTGAGTTTGTCCTGCGGATTCTCGCGACGCATTCCACACAGCGTTCCGCCGAGCAACGGCAGGCCCTCTGGGCTTATTTCGCGAAAGGCTCCATCGAGATGCAAGCGGCCCGCACGGCTCTCGCTAATGCCGAAGAACGTCTCAGGACGCTCACTGAGCCGCAATCCACCATGGTCATGAACGTCGCCGCCAAGCCACGTGAAACCTTTATCTTGAATCGCGGCGACTACGCTCAACCCACCGTCAAGGTTGAGCCAGGCACCCCCGCCAAACTGCCGGCGATGCCGGAGGGTACCCCGGCCAACCGACTCGGTCTAGCCCAGTGGCTCGTGATGAAAGAGAATCCGCTGACCGCCCGCGTGGCGGTCAACCGCACCTGGAAACTCCTTTTCGGAACCGGCATCGTGGCCACCGCTTCGGACTTCGGCTTCCAGGGGCAGTGGCCGAGCCACCCCGAGTTGCTGGATCTGCTCACCGTCGATTTCGTCGATTCCGGCTGGAATCTCAAAGCCTTGATTAAACAAGTGGTGACCTCGGCGACGTACCGCCAAACCTCGCGGACCAGCTCCGCCTTGTTGGAAAAAGACCCCGCCAATCGGCTGTTGGCCCGCGGACCGCGTTTTCGCCTCCCGGCTGAACTCATCCGTGACCAAGCGTTACAGGCGGGCGGCTTGCTGGTCCCCCAGGTGGGCGGCCCGAGTGTGAACCCTTACTCGCCTTTCGACCTCTGGCGTGAAGTCAGCCACTACGGTAGCTCACCCGCCACTGCGCAGGTCTTCGTGCAAGATCACGGCGATAAGCTGTACCGTCGCTCAATGTACACCTACTGGAAGCGGACGGCACCGCCGGCCAACATGGTGACCTTCGATGCCCCGAATCGGGAAGTCTGTACCATCAACCGAGGCAGTACCACCACACCGTTGCAAGCACTCGTAACCCTGAATGACGTGCAGTTCGTCGAGGCCGCCCGTGGCTTCGCCCAACGTATCATCCAACATAGCTCGGATGATGCAGCCCGCCTCCGCTGGGCCTTCCTAGAGGCCCTATCCCGGCCGCCCGCCGCCAAGGAGCTTGAAGTCGTGCAAAAGGCCTTGGCGCGCGAACGTGCACGCTATGCCGCCGATGCATCACGGGCGGAAAAAGTCCTGACACCCGGCGAATCGCCTCGCGATCAAACTATCCCCGCCGCCGAGCATGCGGCTTGGATGCAGGTGGCCACCTTGATTCTCAATCTCAGCGAAACCGTGACCCGTAACTAAATCCATGAACCCTCAACACGAGTTTCAGAATCATCTTACCCGCCGAACGTTCATCGGCCAGTCCGCGCGAGGCGTGGGCGGCCTGGCACTCGGCTCCATGCTTTTCCCCGAGCTATTGGCAGCGGGTGCCAAAACCCGCGAAGGCGGTTTGCCGGGTCTCCCGCATTTCGCGCCAAAGGCTAAGCGGGTACTCTGCCTATTTCAGTCTGGCGGCATGTCCCACGTCGATCTCTTCGATAATAAACCCGCGCTGCATGAATTTGCCGGCAAAGACCTCCCGCCGTCGATCAAAGGCACCCAGCGACTCACGGGGATGACCTCTGGCCAGAAAGGCTATCCCGTGCGCCCGCCGCTGCTTGAGGGGAAGGCCTGCGGCAAGCATGGCACCTGGATCAGTAATCTCCTCCCGCACATTCAGACGGTCGCTGATGATATTTGCATTATCAAGACGCTGAACACCGAGGCCATTAATCATGACCCCGCGATCACTTTCCTGAATACTGGTAACCAGCAGCCGGGGTACGCCAGCATGGGCGCGTGGGCGAGTTACGGACTCGGGACCGAAAATGCGAACCTCCCAGCCTTCATTGCGATGGTTTCGCAAGGCACTGGGAAGAACCCGGGGCAGCCCGTGTTCTCGCGTCTATGGGGCAGTGGCTTCCTGCCTTCTAATCACCAAGGGGTCGGCCTACGCCCGGGGGCCAACCCCGTGCTTTATCTCCAGAACCCTCCGACCGTTGACGGCACGCAACGCCGGGAGCTCTTGGATGACCTTGCCACCCTTAACGAAGAACGGGCACGTGAGTTAGGCGACCCCGAGACCCTCACGCGCATCAAAGCCTACGAGATGGCCTTCCGCATGCAGACCTCGGTGCCTGAGCTGGCCGACATCTCGGGAGAATCCAAGGCGACCTTGGATGCATACGGGCCCGAAGTGACCCGCCCTGGTTCTTATGCGGCGAACTGTCTCCTTGCCCGACGCTTGCTCGAACGTGATGTGCGGTTCGTTCAGTTATTCCATCGCGGCTGGGATCAACATATTGCCCTCGCCCGTCAGCTTCCCAATCAGTGCCATGATATCGATCAACCCACCGCGGCGCTGATCAAGGACCTCAAAGCCCGCGGCATGCTGGAAGACACCTTGGTGATCTTCGCTACCGAGTTCGGCCGCACCTCCTTTACGCAAGGCGGCTTCGGTAATCCAGGTAGCGGTCGCGACCATCATGGTCGCTGCTTCTCCGTTTTCCTGGCCGGCGGTGGCATCAAGCCCGGCTTCGAGTATGGCGAGACGGATGAGTTTGCTTACAATGTCGCCAAGGATGGCGTGCACCTGCGCGACCTGCATGCCACCATCCTGCACTGCCTAGGCATCGACCATGAGCGCTTCACCTTCAAGTTCCGGGGGCTCAACGTGAAACTCACCGGCGTCGAAGAAGCGCACGTGGTCAAAGGCGTGCTAACCTAAAGGCTCCGCGCGGGTAGTTCAGTCCTCAGGGGTTCTGGCTGATGGTCACGGAGCTGATCACGTTTTCGGCGCCGGTATAACTGTAACCAGGTAGAGTGATATTCGACACCGTGAAAGTATAACTCACCGAGGCTTTCTTCAGCTGTTTGGGCATCGTGATGTAGACCATACCATTGGCATCAGCCCGGGCGGCCGCTTTCCCTTTCAACGAGCCCGTGACGTTAATATAAACGGCAGCACTGCGGGCAGGCTGGCCGTAGATATTTAAACACTGGATCGCCACGGTCGCGGCATCTTCGACGTTGGTGCTGTTGACCCAGCTGGCCGTCATCGAGGCGACCCACAGGTGTTGTGGCGGCGTTACGCCTGTAACCGGAATCGTGATCTTGCTAGTCGATGAAACGGCTCCGCTGATGTCAGTGACCGTAAGGGAAACAACATAGTTCCCGGGCGCTTGGTAAGTGTGCGTCGGTGAGCCTAGGGTTGATGTGCTATTAATCGGGAGACTATGGCTATCGCCGAAATCCCATTGGTAAGTAGTAATGAGGCCGCCGAGGCTCCACGACCCCGTACCATCAAATGCCGCAGTAAACGGCACCCCACGCGTGTTGGCGGTAGAGTTTGTCCAAAGAGGAACAGCTACGGGTAGGCTACTTTTTGTCCAACTCCCCGTAAGCGCATACCTGCCCAATGAACCATAGTTCGTGAAACCGGTCAGACCATTACCGACGACCGTCCCTGTGATGCCCGTATTGGTCCAGGTCGTGACGGCAGGATTATAGCCAACCCCCACGACTTTAATGTAATAATCCCCCTGCGTGAGCACAGTATAGTTCAGTGTCGCCCCCATGCCCGTAACGGAAACATTTCTTGCGACCGTGATCCCATTGGCATCTAAAAGCGAAAGTCCGACCTTAAGATTACTGACGCGCGTTCGGTATGAAGACTGGGTCAGAGCCGTCAGGGACAACGGGCCCGGACCGGGGTGAATTTTCATGAGATTAACGTCGGCACTGCTACTAATAATACCTCCTGCTGTGATACTTGAACCAGAGACGGTATCCGCGGTCGCCAATGTCGAAGTGGAGGATGTCAACCTAGTTGCGAAAGTGGATATCATAGCCAAATCGTCCTGAGTGCCGCTCATTGTCGCTGCCTCGGCAAAGGGATACTCCCCACGGGACCACTGATTGAGATTACAGGTCGAAGGCCACCCGGGTAAGCCACTGTTACCCATAATTGGGCAAACGGTCGAAACTCCAGTTAATCCCCCGATAGTATGACCACCAGTATAGGAAGAACCTGATCCAGCTGTAGTTTCACCCCAATGCTGGAGGCCTAAGGTATGACCAACTTCGTGCGCCACGCACGCGATGGTAACTTCATAGTTAGATACCCCGGGATTGCTGGACGGGATGGCGTCGTCCACAAATACGAAATTGGGAACATCTAGACGGTCGATGGTGCCCCCAAATGTACCTAACTGTGAGATCCCCATCACCCCGGGGATCCCGAGCCAATCCATGCTGCTCCCGCCGATGATGCAACGCTGACCACGCGCGGTCGGCAGGGGGGCAGCCGTGGTTACGTCGATATCCCATGCGGCGAAATCTTCGGAGACGTGGACCCATATGTCGCGGATGGCGTCGAGATTAGCTTGGGCAGTCGGTGAAGATGTTCCCGACAACTGGAAGGGCGGAGTATTG
>CAIKRN010000286.1 GCA_903829855.1 uncultured Opitutia bacterium | reverse complement strand
GGAATACCTGCGCAAATCCGGCGCCGATAAGAATACCCTCGTCCTGTTCGTCAGCGATAACGGCGGCTCGGGCCGGAAGCCCTACCTCGCCTACAACACCGGCGTGAACACCCCTCTCCGCGGCGACAAGGGCCAGACCCTGGAGGGCGGTATCCGCGTTCCGTTCTTCGCCTCATGGCCCGGCAAACTACCAGCCGGCACCACCTACGACCGCCCCGTCTCAACCCTGGACTTCCTCCCCACCGCTTGTGAGCTCGCCGGCGCAAAACAAGCGGACGGAGTCGAAGGCGTGAATCTGCTGCCTTACCTGTCGGGCGCAAACAAGTCGGCCCCACATGCAACCCTCTCCTGGCGCTTCGGTCCGCAGAAGGCGATTCGCCAAGGCGACTGGAAACTCACCGACGCGCGCGACTTTGACACGAAGACCCAGAGCGGCTGGCGGCTTTACGACCTCTCGAAAGATATCGGCGAAGCCCATGACCTCTCCGCCCAGTTTCCCGACAAGAAGGCCGAGCTCATCAAACTTTGGGAGGAATGGGACAGCCATAACATCGCCCCCAAGTGGCACGGCAGCATCACCGAGGACCCCACGGCTCCGGGACCAAAACCCGCCGTAAAGAAGAAGTCTAAGTAAAGGGCGGGCTAAATACGGCCGGCCGTAGTATTTATACGACCAGCCTTGCCATTTCTGTGCTAATTCTAGTGCACACGTCTCGGTATTAATACCCAGACGGGAACAAGCCACGGGTTCAGCCTATCTAAACCCGGATAGGCCTTAATTCGGCTTCACATCCCCGAAAGCACAGTTTTATTACAGCCCACCCCTTCCCCATGCGAAAGCCCCTCTTGGCGCTCCTGCCCTTCCTCGTATCCGCCTCCTTCGCGGCATCCGATCAAGTTCAATTCAACCGCGATATCCGCCCGATTATCGCCGACAACTGTTTCCACTGCCACGGCCCAGACCCTGGCTCACGTAAAGCCGGCCTCCGCCTCGACACCGAAGCCGGCTTTTTCGCCGCGCGCATGAACAAGGACGGCAAAGAAGAACCCGCGACCATCATCAAGGGAAACCCAGCCAAGAGCAGCCTCTTTGCCCGCATCTCTTCGACCGATCAAGATGAGATCATGCCTCCGCCCAAGGAGCATAAGACCCTCAAGCCCGACCAGATCGCCTTAATCAAACACTGGATCGAACAAGGCGCCCCGTGGCAGCCGCACTGGTCACTCATCGCCCCGACCCAACCTGCCCTTCCGCAAGTCGCCGATGCTGCCTGGTCTAAAAATCCTATCGACCGTTTCATCGGAAGCAAACTCGCCGCCGCCGGCCTGAAGCCCGCCCCTGAAGCTGATGCGCACGCCCTCATCCGCCGCATCTCGCTCGATGTCACCGGCCTCCCTCCCTCGCCGGCGATTCTCGCCAAGTACCTGCCGAAGAATGGCGATCACCTCATCGACCCCCAAATTGGCCAGCTCATTGATGAATTGATGGCCCAACCTGTTTACGGCGAACACCGCGCCCGCTACTGGCTCGATGCCGCCCGCTACTCCGACACCCACGGACTGCACTTCGATGCCTACCGTGAAATGTGGGCCTACCGCGACTGGGTCGTGAAAGCCTATAACCGCAATCAGCCCTTCGACCAGTTCACCGTCGAGCAACTCGCGGGCGACCTCCTCCCCAAACCGACCGACGAGCAACTCATCGCCACTGGCCTCCAGCGTTGCAACATTACCACCAACGAAGGGGGCACCATCGCCGAGGAAAATCTCGCGAACTATGCCGCCGACCGCGTGCAGACCATGGGCTGGGTTTTCCTCGGCTTGACCACCAATTGCGCCCAGTGCCACGACCATAAATTCGACCCTTTCACGCAAAAGGATTATTACTCGATGGCAGCGTTCTTCCGGAACACCACCCAAGGAGCCCTCGATGGCAACGTGAAGGACGGCAACGGTCCAGTACTCGTCATGCCCGCAGATGCTGATCGTGCTCGCTGGGTCGGCCTGCCGGACGAAATCGCCGGAGCTAAAACCAAAGTCCAAGCAAGCCGCACCGCGGCTCGCCCCGAATTCACGACGTGGATCGCCAAGGTTAAGCCGCAGGACCTCAATGCTGACTTCCCCGCCAAAGATCTCATCGCACGCCTCGCACTCAACGAAGGTAAAGGCGTGCCGGCGGGCACCACCGTTAATGGCGAACCAGTCACCTGGAAGGCCGACGGCAAACTCGGCCCGGCTCCCTCCTTCAAGAAAGGTTCGAACCTTGTCATCGGCGACGCTGGCAATTTCGACACCAAGAAGCCTTTCAGCGTCGGCGCATGGATTCGCCCCACGAAGGTTGAAGGCAACGGCGCCATCGTGGCCCGCATGGACGACCCGAAGTTCGCGCAAGGCTGGGATTTCTTCCAGGCTGGCAAGAATCTCTCCGTCTACATCATCAGCAAGTGGCCAGATGACGCCCTCCAGGTCACCACCACCCGCAACCCGCTCAAAGCAGGCACCTGGCAGAACGTCTTCGTGACTTACGATGGCAGCGGAAAGGCCGCCGGCGTGAAATTCTACGTTGATGGCGTCCTCGCCGAATCCAAAGGCACCATCGACAAACTGAAGACGGCCTCTCAGTCCACGACCCCGACGCGTATCGGCCAGCGCAGTCAAAGTGAATTCTTTGAAGGCGATATCCAAGACGTCCTGCTCTACGGCCGCATGCTGAGCGTCACTGATGTCATGACCATCTCGAAGGTCGGCCCGATGCAGCTCCTCTTGGCCTCCGCCAAACTCGACCAGAAGCAGAAGGACCTAGCCTTTGAGTACTACCTCAACTCTCGCCACGAGGGCTTCAAGCTCTCCACGGCTTCCCTGGCCAAACTCGAGGGTGAACTGACCGCCATCAAGACCCGCAGCCCGGTCACGCACATCCAGAAGGAGAAGATGGATTCCAAGGCCATGGCCAACATCCTGATGCGCGGGGCCTACGATAAGCCCGGCGCTCAAGTCGAAGCCGAAATCCCCGCGGTACTTGGCAAGCTCCCCGCCGATGCCCCGCACAATCGCCTCGGCCTCGCCCGCTGGCTCATCAGCGATGCCAACACCCTCACCGCCCGCGTGACCGTGAATCGCATGTGGCAGGAAATCTTCGGCACGGGCCTCGTAAAAACGTCGGAAGACTTCGGCATTATGGGTAGCCCGCCCACGCACCCCGAGTTGCTCGACTGGCTCGCGCTCGACTTCCGCGCCCATGGCTGGGACATGAAGCGCTTTTACAAGCAGCTCCTGACCTCCGCCGCCTACCGTCAGGCCGCCGTCATCACGCCCGAAAAGCTCGAGAAGGATCGAGACAATGCGCTCCTTAGCCGTGGACCTCGCTTCCGCATGGATGCCGAAATGATCCGCGATTACGCCCTCGCCGCGAGCGGCACGCTCTCGCCCCGCATGGGCGGACCGGGCACCTACCCTTACCAGCCAGAGAACATCTGGGAAGTGGTGGGCATGCACAACATGTCCTACAAGCAGGACACCGGCGAGAACCTGTATCGCCGGACGATTTACAACTTCTGGAAGCGCATGGCCGCTCCAGCCAGCCTCGACATCTTCAACGCCCCCTCACGCGAGGCCAGCTGCGTCCGCCGCGATCGCACCAACACCCCGCTCCAAGCGCTCGTGACGATGAACGACCCGCAGTACGTCGAGGCCTCTCGCCTGCTCGCCCAGCACACCCTGCAGGTTGAAGGCGATGATAACTCCCGCCTCAATGCCGCCGCGACCCGCCTGCTCTGCCGCCCACTCAAGGCCAACGAACTCCCCATCCTGACCGCCAGCCTCGCCCAACTGCGTAAGCACTACGGCGCCAATGCCGCGGACGCCGACGCCTTACTCAAAGTGGGCGATTCGAAGTCGGACCTAAAACTCCCCAAGACTGAACTGGCCGCCTGGACGATGGTCTGCAGCCAGCTCATGAATCTCGACGAAGTCCTTAACAAATAAAATACCATGTCCATCCTCCACGAGTGGAACACCCTCCAAACCCGCCGCCGCTTCTTCGGTAACGGGGCCAACGTCCTCGGCGCCGCCGCCCTCGCCTCCCTCATCGGGAAGTCGACCGCCCAAGCTGCGCCCGGGGCAATCCCCACGCACTTCGCCCCCAAGGCCAAGCGCGTCATCTACCTTCACATGGTCGGCGGGCCTTCACAGCTCGATCTCTTCGACCACAAACCGAAGATGAAAGAGATGTTCGACAAGGACCTGCCGCCGAGCATCCGCAATGGCCAGCGCCTGACCACGATGACCAGCGGCCAAGCCCGCTTCCCCATCGCACCGTCGAAGTTCAACTTCGCCCAGTACGGCCAATGCGGCATGTGGATGAACTCAGAGTTGCTCCCGTACCTCTCGAAGCATGCCGACGAAATCTGCTGGATGCGCTCGATGAACACGGAAGCTATTAACCATGAGCCCGCCATCTGTGCCATGCAGACGGGCAACCAAGTGGCCGGCCGCCCGTGCATCGGCTCCTGGGCCTCTTACGGCCTCGGATCAGAAAACGATAACTTGCCGAACTTCGTGGTCCTCATCGCCACCCCGACCAATCGCGACCAGGAGCAGGCCATCTCGTCGCGCCTCTGGTCCAGCGGCTACCTGCCGAGCGAACACGCGGGCGTCTCCTTCCGGAGCAAAGGCGACCCGATTCTCTTCATCAACAACCCTCCCGGCGTCCCGAACGACCTGCGCAAGCAGACCATTGACGGCATCAATCAGCTCAACCGCCTCAACTATGAGTCCGTCGGCGACCCCGAGACCCACACGCGTATTCGCCAATATGAAATGGCCTTCCGCATGCAGGCCTCGGTACCGGAATTGACCGATCTCTCCAAGGAACCCGAAAGCACTTTTAAGCTGTACGGCGAAGAAGCTAAGAAATCAGGAAGTTTCGCCAACAGCGTGCTCATGGCCCGCCGCCTGGCCGAACGCGGCGTCCGCTTCACCCAGATCTACCTCAACAACTGGGACCACCACGGCAACCTTACGGGCCGCATGGGCAGCCAGTGTAAGGACATCGACCAACCTTGCCACGCCCTCATCGAGGACCTCAAACAGCGTGGCATGTTCGATGACACACTCATCATCTGGGGCGGAGAATTCGGTCGCACGATTTACAGCCAAGGCGGCCTGACCAAGGATAACTATGGTCGCGACCACCACCCTCGCTGCTTCACCATGTGGATGGCTGGAGGCGGCTCCAAGGGCGGCCAAATCTACGGCGAGACCGACGACTT